>JBDSLN010000217.1:0-4395 GCA_039916365.1 Vicinamibacteria bacterium | reverse complement strand
CCACGCCGAAATCGTCGACAGCGATCGATGCCCCTGCCGTCTTCAAGCGGCGCAGTTGTTCGCCGATCAATTGCCCCTCGCTGAGCGCTGCGGTTTCCGTGATCTCGAAGTGGAGCCGCGTCGGAGGGAAGGATTCGTGCTTCAGCGTCGCGAGCACTTCGTCCACGAAGGACTGGTTCGACAGCTGTCGCACCGAGACGTTGATCGCCAGGTTGAGAAGCGGCAGGTTCGGCATGCGCGGAATCGTCTTCATCGCGCGGATCGATTCAAGCAGAACAAGTTCGCCCAGGGACACGATGAGCCCAGTGTGCTCAGCGAGCGGCACGAATTCGGACGGCATGGTCATGCCGCCGGTCTTCTCATTTGGCCAGCGCACCAGCGCTTCCACCGCCACCGGCCTCTGCGTCCTGGTGTCGAGGATGGGTTGGAAGTAGACCGCGAGCTTTGATCGCACGATGGCCGTACGGAGACCGCGTTCCATGGTGACCCGCCGTTCCACATCGTCTTTCAAGGCGGAGGAGAACAGTTGATGAGTGTCGCGGCCGGTTTCCTTCGCCCCGTACATCGCGAGGTCAGCCGCCTTCAAAAGGGTGTCACGGTCGGTGCCGTTGTCGGGATACATCGCAACGCCCACGCTCGCGGTCACAAGCACCTCGCTTCCCGCCGCATCGAGAGGAGTGCGCAGCGAGTCGACAAGCTTCTGCGCGACTTTCGCCGCTCCGATCGGGTCGGTGTCGGGAAGGATGGCGATGAATTCGTCGCCGCCACGGCGCGCCAGAGTGTCCGAATCCCGCAGGCAGCTCGCCAGACGCGCGGAAACCAGGCGCAGCACTCCGTCACCGACGCTGTGGCCAAGCGTGTCATTGACCAGCTTGAAGCGATCCAGGTCCACGAAGAGAACGGCGAGCGGTGTGCGATGTCGTTCGGCCAGAGCGAGCGCCAGGTCGAGACGGTCGTCGAAGAGAAAGCGGTTGGGCAGGCCGGTCAGGGAGTCGATGTAGGCGAGCGACTGGATCTGCTCGTCCTTCTGCTTGCGCTCGATGCACTCGGCGATGTGGCCGGACACGAAGGTGAGCAGGTCGCGATCTGCGGGGGAGTAGCGAAGGTTCGGGTCGTAGCTCTGGACGACGAGAATGCCGAAGGTCGCGTTGCCGCGGATGAGCGGAACGCCGATCCAACTCGCGGCCACGTGGCCGTAGGTGTTGATCTGCTTCGATTTCCGCAGATCGACGATGACTTGTTCGTCGGACAGCAGAGGCTCGCCCGTTCGAATGACGTATCCGGAGAGGGTGTCATCCACGTTGAGACGCTGAGGAGGCGACTCGTCGAACTCGTCGCGGAAGTAGGGGAATGAAAGGTGGGTGCCTTCTTCATCGAGCAGGCCGATGAAGAAGTTCTTCGCGTACATCAATTCGCCAACGATGTCGTGGATCTCGGAGAAGAGCGCCTCGATGCTGATGGAACGCGTCGAAGCCTGCGCAATGCGGTAGAGGGCCGACTGCAGTTCCTCGGCCTTCTGACGCTGGGAAAGGTCACGCGCGATGATGAGCGCGCCCCGACGGCCATCCACGTCGATGGCGGCGGCTCGCACTTCGACGCTGACGTGGCCCTTGGCCTGCTTGAGGCGGATCTCGCTGGTCCGTGGCCTTCGACCGACGGCCACCGCTTCCATCAATTCCCTTAGAACGGCCCGGTCTTCTTCGGGGGCGAGGTGAATGAGCTCGAGCGGGTGGTCGGCCAGCTCCGGCGACAGGTCGAGCAGTCGCTTTGTTCCCGCATTTGAGAAGACCACGCGCTCCCCCTCCAGAACGAAGACCGGATCGGGCAGCAACTCGATGAGCTGGCGATAGCGCTGCTCGCTGTTGACGAGCGCTTCCTCGGCCCGTTTGCGCGCGCTGATGTTCCGGATGATGGACAGCGCCGCGGGCTGCTTGTCGTAGATGATCGGCTCGCTCTGCGCTTCGATGTCGATGGTCGTTCCGTCGAATCGGATGGCGACTTGCTCGAGCGGAGGAGCGGAGAGGCCCAGATGCACGGCCTTGATGCGCTCTGCGGCGACGTCGCGGCAGTCCGGATGGAGACGGTTGATCAACGGTTCGCCGAGCAATTGCTCGAACGACTCGGCTCCCATCAAGCGCAGATAGGCTGGGTTGACCAGCAGCAGTTTGCCGCCACGGCTCACCGAGACAGCGTCAGGCGACGCGTCGACCAACTGGCGATAGCGATGCTCGCTCTCGCGCAAAGCCTGTTCGGCCTTCATCGATTCCGTCATTACACGGACGAACGCTCGGAGTGCCGGCTTTCCCTCGAACTCGACGCAATGTGAGTCGAGCTTCACCAGGCCGACTTCTCCGTCCAGGCGCTTGAAGCGGAGCACCAGGGGTTCAACCGCCTGGCCCGATTCAAGATCGGAAACTCGCTCCATGACTGAGGGGAGATCCTCCTCGAAGAGGAAGTCGCTGACCTTCCGCGAAAGCAGATCCTCGGCGGTACGCCCGCCGGCTAGCGTGATGAGCGCCTTGTTGACGAAGAGTGGCTTACCGTCGCGATGGATCAGGATGCCGTCTGGAGTGTTCTCGACCAGACTCCGGTAGCGCGCCTCGCTCTCGCGCAGTGCTACCTCCGAGGCCTTGCGCTCCGTGATGTCCATCAGCAAAGCAACGTACGCGCGCTTGCCGCGCGCATCGAAGGGAACCGAGCGCACTTCCGCATCGGTCAGCCGGCCATCAAGACGTCTCAACCGTACGTCGATCGGCGGATTCGATTCCCCGCGATACAGGCGCGAGACTCTTTCCCGTACGATGGGCAGGAACTCCGGATCGAGGAAGTCGTGCGCGGGTCGCCCGATGATGTCGGTCCGATCCTTACCGCCGACCAAGTGGAGGTACGCCTCGTTGCACCACACCAGCTTCTCGTCGACCGCGATCGAAGCCGCGAACGGGGCCGATTCCAGGACATAAAGCAGTCCTACGCTGTCAAAGAGTTCCTGCCAGACCATCGGGTTCATTCAGGCGATAGCGAGGGGCACATCACCCCTCACTTGATGCTGACCGAGATGTCCAGGGGCCGACCGTCGCGCAGGATCTGCGCCTTGACCGAGCCGCTCGACTGAAGCTTCGGCCATAGTCCGATCAGGGTGGCGAAGCTGTCGATCGGAGTTTCGTTCACGTTGATCAAGACATCCCCCGCCTTGAGGCCGATGGTTTCCAGGATGGTGCCGGCGGGAACGCGCGACAAGGTGAAGCCCGCGACCTGGCCGCGCGACGTGACGGGTACCAGCGTCGTCTCCGTCATCAGGCGCGACATCTCCAGATTGAGCCGACCTTCGAGTTCGGCGCGATTCATGGTGAAGTCGGCGGCCGGAAGTTGTGCCGCAGATTCGGCAGCCGCGGTGGTCGCGGCAGCGCGAAGAACCGGCGCGGTGTTGAGTTCCAGCGTACGACGCTCACTACCGCACACGAGATCCACGCCGTCGCCACGGATGGCCGCGACATTGCATCCAAACGCCCGATCGCCGACGGTGACCGGGCGCGTGCGTCCTTCAGAGCTCAATGTCGCGGCATGCTGTCCTGACCGAGCGAGGACGAGACCAGACAAAGTCACCTCCGGACCACTCGCAGCAAGGAGGAGAAGCAGCGTCAGCATTGGGGACCCCATGGCGTCAGCATAGCGAACCCTCATGTTTCGGGCTTGACCTGTAACCTGCGTGCTTCATGGATGTTGTGGCGTACAGCAAAGAGCTGACGGCCGAGATGGTGCTCGACGCGTACCCTCGAGGTCTGTTCCCCATGGCTTTTGTGGAGGAACAGGTGGTCACCTGGCACCGTCCCAAGGTCCGCGCGATCATTCCTCTGAACGAAGCACATGTTCCGCGTCGCCTCGGGCGCACGCTCGCGCAGGGCCGTTTCGAGGTGACCTTCGATCTTGCGTTCGGCGAAGTGATGAAGGGCTGCGCGGCCGACCGGCCGGTGTGGATCAGCGATGAGTTTCACCGCGTCTATGGTGAACTTCATGATCTTGGCCACGCTCATTCGGTCGAAGTCTGGGCGCCCGGGAAGACCGAATTGGTAGGCGGACTGTACGGACTCGCCTTGGGGGGGGCCTTCTTCGCGGAGTCGAAGTTTCATCGAGCGCGCGATGCGTCCAAGGTAGCGGTGGTTTCTCTGGTTCGTCATCTGAGGGCGCGTGGCTTTGCTCTGCTCGAAGTTCAGTACCTCACCGAACATCTAAAGCAATTCGGCACCATTGAGATTTCACACCGTGACTACCTGGGACGGCTCCGGGCCGCGCTGGCATTACCGGTTCCCTTTGGCGTCCCTTCGGTCGCATAAGCTGGCGACCCGCATGAGCCTCGGCCTTCTCAAGGAACACCGCAGAGTTTTCGCCGAAAAGGCC
>JBDSLN010000216.1:0-2858 GCA_039916365.1 Vicinamibacteria bacterium | reverse complement strand
AGGAATGTCGCAGGACGTGGGGCGACAGGATGCGAGCCACTCCAATGGTCAAGGCGTGGCGGCGCACAATGAGCCATAGCCCCATCCGCGAGAGCGCTCCTCCCGAATGGTTGAGGAAGAGCTCCTTGGTTCGTTTCGACTTAAGAAGCCGCGAGCGACCTTCGCGCTCGTAATGCAGGATGGCGGCGAGCGCCACTGAGCCGATGGGTACAAGACGTTCCTTGCGGCCTTTGCCGAAGATCCGCAGGAGTCCGATCTCCCCATCGATATTCTCTGTCTTGAGGTGCGTGACTTCCGACGCGCGCAGACCGCTTGCGTACATGGTCTCCAGAATGGCCTTGTCCCGAAGGCCAAGAGGAGTGGACAGGTCCGGGGCCTTCAGGAGCGCCTCCACCTGATTTCGATTCAGAAACCGAGGCAGAGGTTTGAAGGGTTTCGGCGATCGAATGTTTTCCATCGGATCGTCGGAGAGCTTCTCCTCCCGAACCAGAAATCGGAAGAATCCGCGGATGCCATGGATCGCGCGGCCCGCCGAACGCGCGCCCAATCCGAGGCTCTTAAGATGAGCGAGAAACGAAGCGACATCGCGGGGCATGATGTCTTCAATCTTCTGCTCGCGGCCCGCCGCCCAAGCGGAGAGCTTCTGCAGGTCGGATCGATAGGCGGAGATTGTATGGGGGGAAAGACCGCGCTCGGCCAAAAGGTGATTGAGGTAATCGGTGATGCGGGGATCTTCGCGAATGGGCTCGGACGTGGTTCCGGTTTTGCTCATCACGCCAATTGCTTGCGGATAATCCCCACCAGCCGGCCGGCTTCGGGCACGCCGAGAGCCAGTGCCAAACCGACGTAGGTGATCGCACCGACCATGACCGGGCCAAGTGCGCCGACGAGCTTCATCGCAAGTCCCGCCTCTGTCTCGTTGACCATGCTCATCGATCCGAGGACAGCGACCGACATCCCAGCTGTCGCGATTAACAACGTGATGAAGAATCTCCCGTCGATCCGCTTGAACAGTGACTCCGGCCCGGCATACCTGGAAAGAAGAAATCCTCCGTTGGTGAGGTTGCCAAGCGCCATGCCCAGGCCAGCGGCCTTGAACCCCATCGTTCCGAAAAGGGCGAACAGCGTGGCGAGATTCACTCCCACGGCCAGCATGCTGGCCACTACGGGCACCCTTGGTCGCTTCACCGCGTAGAAATACGGCACGAAGACTTTGGTGGACGCGTAGGCGACCAGTCCGATCGCCATCCACCCAAGCGCGGTCGCGACCGCAGTTGTATCGGCGGGTGTGAAGGCGCCATGTTCGTAGATCAGTCGGATGATCGGGCGTCCTGCGCAGATCAGACCAAGGGCAGATGGCAGAGTCAGAAAGATCAGAAGCCGCAGAGCTTGTGCTATCTGACCGTGGGCCTCGTGCCCGTCGCCTTGGGCGATCAGGCGTGACAGCCGGGCTCCCGCCACCGTTCCCACCGCTACGCCGAAGAGGCCCATGGGAAGGTAAAGAACCCGGAACGCGTATCCAAGCCACGACACGGCACCGGCCTGGCTCGAAACGAATTGCGTGCTCACGAAAATGTTGATCTGAACGGCCGCCAGACCGATGGTCGCAGGCGCCATCGTCACCAGGATGTCCCGGATCAACGGGTCCTTGAAATGGAAGTCCGGTCGGAAGGAAAAGCCTTCTCGACGAAGCGAAGGCCACTGAATGGCGAACTGCGCTGCACTGCCGAGGAGCGCTCCGATTGCCCATCCATAGGCGACTTGCTCCTTCGGCAGGCCGGCCTGGTAAAGACACGCGGCGATCGCGATATTGACCAGGTTGAACACCGCCGGCGCCAGCGACGGCATTGCGAACTTGTCTCGCGAGTTCAGAATCCCCATCGCCACCGCCGCGAATGAAATGAAGGGCAGGATCGGCATCATGATCCGGGTCAGGGCGATGGCCAGTTCGCTCTTCCCCTCGATCTTTGAGAAGCCGGGAGCGAGCGCATGAACGACCAGGGGTGCCAGGACAATACCGAGGCCGCAAACCAGGGTCAGGACCAGGAACAGAAGGGTGAGGAGGCGGCGCGCGAGATCGAATCCCCGTGTGGCGCCTTCGTGGTCGGCGCGTGAGTAGACCGGAATGAAAGCGGCCGAGAGCGCGCCTTCGGCGAAGAGGTCTCTCAGGAGATTCGGAATGCGAAACGCGATGTTGTACGCGTCCGCTTGAAGCGAGGAGCCGAGCATCAACGCAAAAAACTGATCGCGGATCAGCCCGAGCAGGCGCGACAAAAGGGTGGCCAGCGAAAGCATGGCTGTCTTCGCGGTGAAGTCGGAACGCCTGGGGGCCTCGTGATTCGAGGCGGTTTCGGGTAGACTCACCGGCTCACAAGGACGTAACGGCGGGAGTTTGCCCGCACAAACACAGGGTTTAGCGTAAGAAGAGGTTTTAAAGCGTGGCGAATCACGACTCCGCACTCAGGCAAATGCGCCGTTCGCGCAAAAAACGCGCAATCAACCGTGCGAACACGGCTCAGCTCAAGACTCAGGTCAAGAAGCTGCGCGCTGCGATGGACAAGGGCGATGCTCCGGGCGCCAAGGCTATTGCGTCCGCGACTTTCTCCGAGCTCGATCGCGCGGCCAAGAAGGGTGCCATCCACCGCAACGCAGCGAGCCGGACCAAGTCTCGCCTCGCGCGCAAACTGAATACCGTCAGCGCGCAAGCCTGACGAAGTCGTCTCTCGCCTCGAATCGGCAGGCGGGAGAGGACGCGGGCGCAGAGGGACGTGGCTCAGGCGCGTCCCCCGCTCGCCGCACTGGCTAGCGCGTGGGTCAGAACGGGCACGGTCGGTGAGCTCAGCTTCAGCCGACGGTCC
>JBDSLN010000215.1:0-2634 GCA_039916365.1 Vicinamibacteria bacterium | reverse complement strand
AGGGACGCCTACGTCGCCTATGCGACCGCCGCCTCGATTCTTCATCCGTTGGCCATCGAGCCCGCGTCCATCCATCCAACCGCAGCGGTCCACCCTGCGGCCAAGGTCGATCCATCGGCCCATGTGGGCGCGCATGTCTCGATCGCCGAAGGTGCATGGATCGGCGCAGGCGTTACCCTGCATCCAAACGTCGTCCTCTATAGAGATGTGGTGATCGGCGAGGGCTCAACGCTGCATGGGGGCGTTTCGATCCGCGAGGGCTGTCGCATTGGACGGCGGGTGCTCATTCACAACAATGCGGTGATCGGCGCCGATGGCTTCGGTTTCGCCAAAGACGCCTCTGGCCGGTACGTCAAGATCCCCCAGATCGGCATCGTCGAGATCGAGGACGACGTCGAGATCGGCGCGCTGACCGCCATAGACCGAGCATCGATGGGTGCGACGCTGATCAAGCGCGGCACCAAGATCGACAACCTCGTTCAGATTGGCCACAGCGTGACCGTCGGCGAAGACGGCGTGATTTGCTCTCAGGTCGGTGTCGCCGGAAGCACGACCATCGGCGATCGGGTCACCCTGGCGGGCCAGGTGGGTGTGGCGGATCACGTGACCATCGGCAACGACGTGGTCGCGGCCGGTCAGTCGGGTTTGCATGGCGAAATCCCGGACAAGGCGCGGCTCGCGGGAAGTCCCGCGTTTCGAGCGCGTGAATGGCTCAAAGTGAGCGCCGCGATCAAGGACCTGCCCGAACTGGTCAAGCGTGTGCGCGAGCTTGAAAAGCTTGTCGAGATGGCCGCGAAAGAGGCCGACGGGGCCGAATGACCTCTCGAACCATGCCCCCTGCGGCCGATCGCGTCTGCCGGATGGTGAAGCGTGAGTCTCTCGGCGGCTCCTACAGCATGCTGACGTTCGAGAGCGCGGAGGTGTCGAAGGCGCAGGCGGGTCAGTTCGCCATGATCCAGCCAGCGGTTCATGCGGACGTGACCTTGCGCCGTCCTTTCTCGATCATGGACACCGACCCCGCGGAGGGCCGGTTCAGCATCTTCCTCAAGGCGATCGGGCCGGGCTCGCGCGCCGTGGCCGACCTGCGCGAGGGCGAGAGCGCGCGTGTCTTGGGACCGCTCGGTCATGGCTTCACCCCGCCTTTCGCCGATGAGCGGGTCTTTCTCGTGGGCGGCGGCTACGGTGTCGCTCCGTTCGCCCTGTTCTCCCAAGGCCTGAATCGCGATCGAGCCAACTATCGCCTCTTCTATGGCGGGCGGAGCGCCGCTGAGCTTCCTTTGGTCGAAGAGCTCGAGAAACGGGGCATGGCGATCACCTTGTCCACCGATGACGGAACGCGGGGGGAGAAGGGCCGGGTGACTGCGCCCCTCATCGCTGCCCTTGATGCGGAGCACGGTAAGGCCCGTCTCTACGCTTGCGGACCCGAACCCATGATGCATGCTGTGGCGCGCATCGCCCTTGAACGGAAGATTCCCTGCGAGGTGAGTCTTGATCCCTGGATGGGATGCGGACTGGGCACCTGCCTCGGCTGCGTCGTCAAGATTCAAGAACCTGGTGAGTCCAAACCGAAGAACCGCCCGGCCTGCACCGAAGGTCCTGTTTTCGACTCAACCCGCGTGATCTGGGGACATCACTGATCTGATGACCGCTCTCAAAGTTCGCATTGGGTCGCTCGAACTTCGCAATCCGCTGATGGCGGCGTCCGGCACGTGCGGCTACGGTGTCGAGATCGCGAACATCGTCGATCTGTCGACGCTCGGCGGAATCGTCACCAAGGGCCTCTACATGTCGGCGCGCGATGGGGCGGAGGTTCCTCGCATCGCGGAGACACCTTCAGGCCTGCTGAATGCCATCGGCTTGCAAGGCGTGGGCATTCGCGCTTTTGTCGAAAAGGTTCTCCCCGAGCTTCGTACCCACGACACCAAAGTCATCGTGAATGTCTGCGGCGAAACCGTGGATGAGTACGCCGAAGTGTCGCGTATCGCGAGCGACGCCGATGGCGTGCACGCGCTCGAGGTCAACATCTCATGCCCCAACGTGAAGACCGGCGGCATTGCCTTCGGCACGGATCCGGTCATGACTCATGAGGTCGTCTCCGCGGTGCGGCGCGCCAGTCGCCTCCCCGTGATTCCCAAGCTCTCTCCCAACGTCACCGACATCACGGTCTTCGCGCGCGCATGTGAAGAGGCGGGCGCCGACGCGATCTCCTGTGTGAATACCTTCCTCGGCCTCGCGATCGACGTCGAGTCGCGCAAGCCGCGCCTGGCTTTTGGAACGGGCGGACTCTCCGGGCCCGCGATCCGTCCGCTGGCTGTCCGTATGACCTGGCAGGCGGCGCGCGCCGTGAAAATCCCGATCATCGGGATCGGTGGCATCGCGTCCGCGAACGACGCGCTCGAGTTCTTCATTGCCGGCGCCCGGGCGGTCCAGGTCGGCACGCTCAATTTCTCGCGGCCGAACATTTATGCCGACATCGAAGCCGGCATCGTCGAGTACCTGACCCGCCACCAGCTCTCCGACATCAACGAGCTCGTTGGAACAATTCAGTACCCGGCCTAGTGTCCCGTAAGTTCCCGGTGCATGCGAGCGTCGAGGCGCGCCGGAGCGCGAGGCGATCCGGCGCGAGTGGCGCCT
>JBDSLN010000214.1:0-3286 GCA_039916365.1 Vicinamibacteria bacterium | reverse complement strand
CATACATCGAGTTGTAAGCGTTGAGCGCCTGATCCGAAATATCGCGGCTGGCGGACTCGCCCACGGGTCGCAGCTTGCGTCCGCGCACCCGTACAAAACCCGCACAGAACAGGGAGTACAGCGTTTTCTGCGTTTCGCCATCCCCGATTTCACTCTCGCGACAAATTTCGGCGACGGAACGATGGCCGTCGACCACTGCCAGAATGTGAAGCTCAAAGGGTTCGAGAATGACTTGACTGACATCCCTGATGCACTCGAGGATGAGGCCTGGATCTGGATAGCGCCCCTTCAAAGCGCCTTCTGGATCAATGCGGCGCAGGCCTTCGAGGACCAGGGTCAAAGCGTCGAAGGAGACCGTCACCTTCTCCTTCTGCGGCAGGCTGGTCGACTCGAAAACGAACTCACCGGCCGACCATTCGAAGAGGCTGAAGACGATTTCGCGGACCTGAGTCTCGACGCCTTCCCAGAGATCCTGCGGCGCCATAGCACCCATCTCGATCAGAACCTTCCCTTGACGGCGGCCGTGCGAGATCTGCTGCAGAGAGAGTTCGTATTCGTCGACGCTGATCTTGCCGAGGCGGAGCAGAGTTTCACCAAGGCGGTCGTTCGGTGAGTTGCTCGTCGCGAAGACCACGCGGCCGTTGTGGAAGTAGATCGCTTTGCGCGTGCCTTCCAGCTCGACCGACAAAATCCCGGTCGAGGAACTGCGCCGCAGTTGAATCAGCAACTCCGGCAGCGGCAAGGCGGACAAATTTCCCTTCAGCCCTTGCGCCGTAATGAACGGCGTCAGGCGACGGGGAATCGCGTCGGTGAGGGTACTCATAGGTTCTGTGCGCTACCGGAGTCTAGATGGGACTGCGCTTCCGCGCGAGAGTCAGTCTTTGGCCCCCAGAACGTCGGCGCGCACCAGGTCGATTCCGGTGTAGTAGTGCTTGAGAATCTCGTCATAGGTCGCACCCGCCTGCGCCATCCCAAAGGCGCCGACCTGGCAGAGTCCGACGCCGTGCCCCCAGCCCTTCCCATTGAAAACGAACTGACGGACCGACCCGTCCTTCGCCAGCTCGCGATCGATGACGAAAAGGTTTTCGCGGACGCCCAGGGCAAAGCGAACTTCGAGCCCCTTGAGCACGATGTCGCGCTCCGAGCCCTTGATCGCCAGTTCGATCACGCGTCCGGACACGCCGGTTCGTCGGACTTGAAGGTCCATGACCCGACCGGGGTTTCCGTACCTTTCAGCTGACTTCGCGATCTGGCTGGGAGTGAACCGATCTTCCCATCGATAGAGCCTTGACGACCGATCCGCCGACGTCCCCATCCGACTCTGCTCCGCGATGAGAAACGCGAGCTTGCCGTCACTCAGAATGTAGCGGACCTTGTCACCCTGGGTGAGTGATACCTCAGACGCGGCGACGGGCGTGCCTGAGAGGTCCCGGAACAACCGAAGACGATCGGACAGACGGACGGTCTGAACGATGTCGTCCGTGCGGAAGCGGAACTCGCCTCCCGAGCCGCCGGCGAACTCGGCGCGATCGAGCGAAGGCGGCCCCATGCGCAACGCAGAACGAGCCAGGACGCCAATCGCGACACTCCGGGAGATACGGCCAGACGGATTCAGGCTGCCGCTGGCGGAGGGTGACAGCACGTCCTCCTGAATCAGGATCGCCGCGGCTCGCGCCTCCGCCTCGCTCGCAAATTCTTTTTGATCTTCCGACTGGCGCAGGAAGTCGGAGTCGTTGGTAGACAGCAGACGGTCAGCGCGCTCGGTCCAGCAGAGAGCGTCTGAGACGTAGACAAAGAACGCGCCGCGTCTCCCGAGATCGCCGCTGGACCTCGCAGTGCACCCCTTGCGGTCGAGTGCCCGCAGCACCCTTTGCGTCCAGGATTCCGCTTCTCCGGTCCTCACTCCCTCGCTCAGCCAGGCAGCACTCTCGGCGGTCCGTCCCAGCACATCAAGAGCCATGAGCAATGCGACATCGCGGTTGATGGCGGGCTCGGGTCCGAGCTGGGCGATGCGGCCAGCGGTGCGGATGAAGGCCAGCCGATCTCGCTCGGCCAGGCACGGCACGCCCTTCAGGTAAGCCTGCGTCTGCGTCGGAAACATGTTGGTTCCGTCCTCGGTATGACCTCCGCACGTCGAAGTGTAGAGCGCGTTGATCATCTCGCCTCGGTACTGGGCGGTCACTCCGGCAGTCTCCGCGATGGCTCGATCGCTGAGCGGATGCTCGGTGCTCTGACCGCGATAGACTTGGCATGCGGGCGTCGCGCAGATGTCGTAGCCGCGCTCCTTGTACTGGCCCAGGTTGCGCAGCGCGTAAGTTCGGGCCGCCACCGCCTGGGCTTTGAGCGCCTCGATCTGGGGAAACTGAACAGGTGCGAGTTCATTGGGCACGACTCCGCGCAGGTAATCCTCCAGATTGAGAATGTTCACCGCGGTGACCCCGCTCGTTCCCGCGCGAATTTCGACAAGCCCTCTTAGTGGCAACGTGCCCACGGAGAGACGCTCCAACGGATCGACGGCCTGAAGAGTCACCGTGGGCGCCATCTCGCCCGTCTCCACGATGCGCACCAGTCCGAGAGGAACTCCGGCAGGGGCGTCCGTCACCACGAACGCCCCCGCGAAACCATTCGCTGAAAGCTGTCGCGCCAAGGCCGCCGCGTCTTCACGAGCCGGGAAACTTCCGGCCCTCACCTGATAGGTCTTCGTCGTGTCGTTCCAGATGGGCTCGGCTTGAATGCCGGTGCTCAACGCGATCTTCTTCGCCGACGCCTGAGCAACCGCGAGATCGGCGACGCTCGCCGCCTGCACCCGGAAACGGATCGACGACCCCGCCGCAGGGTTTGCAAGTTCGAAGGTCAGCCGCTGAGCTACGTTCTTCGACTTCCCTGCCCACACCCGCATGCCTGCATCTGCTCCGCCCACGCTCACTCGCGCCGCATCAACCACAAACCCGATCCGAATCGTGGGTGGCATAAGCGTCACCGTGATGACCGGATCGTCGGGAAGGCTGGGCGCCGGCCGAACCGTCGCCGCAGGAGAAGGCGCAGGCAGTGAGGCTTCGGTGGGCGCGTGCTTCGGCGTCGCCTTCGGACTGGGACGGGCCGGAGGCTTCGGCTTCGACTGGGAGTCTCCGCGGTGGCAGCCGGGAGCTGCCAACAATATGAACGCTCCGAGAACGCGCAGTGCTCGCATGGCGCGGATGCGGAGGGTGATGCTAGTACACGAAGGTGACGCGCATGGTGACGCTTCCGTTGGGATAGTCATCGGGGAGAGGCAGGAGGTTACTCC
>JBDSLN010000213.1:0-3685 GCA_039916365.1 Vicinamibacteria bacterium | reverse complement strand
AAGACGCCACCCGATTCAGAAGTTCTCCCTTCAGTCGGGCGCGCCCGAGCCGCTCCAGCTCTGAAGGATCCGAGGATGACGCTCCTCCATCCGCGGGACAAACAACGACCTTTCGACCTTTCGACCTTTCGACCCTTCGACCCTTCGACGACGAAGCAAACGGCCACCCGCTCAGGGCGCCCGACTGACGCGGACGACCGCTCAAGGACCGCCCTTCGCCCCACAGTCAGCGGAAACGCGGCGTGTAGTTGTTGATCGACGCGTAGGGATTGGGCCACGGCAGGCGGACGCCGAAGTCGTGGGCCGAATGGCGCGTCCAGTACGGGTCGTAGAGGTGAGCCCGCGCGAGGGCTACCAGATCCGCGCGTCCCGCGGCCAGAATCGTGTTTGCGTCCGCGAACGAGGAGATCGCGCCCACCGCCATCGTCGCGATCGACGCTTCATGGCGAATGCGATCGGCGAACGGCGTCTGGAAAAGGCGACCGTAACGCGGTCGTTGGTCCGGCACGGTCTGTCCGGCCGACACGTCGATCAGGTCGCATCCATGGGCCTTGAAGGCGCGCGCGATCTCGACCGCCTCCGCTCCGTCGATGCCGCCGTCGACCCAGTCGGTCGCGGAAATACGGACGCTCATCGGCTTCTCGGCCGGCCAGGCCGCGCGAACCGCATCGAAGACTTCCAGTGGGAAGCGCAGTCGATGCTCGAGCGAGCCGCCGTAGTCGTCCGTTCTCTGATTAGTCAGAGGCGAGACGAAGCTCGCCAGCAGATATCCGTGGGCGCAGTGCAGCTCGACGATGTCAAAGCCTGCGGCCAGCGCCCGCACGGCGGCCGAAGCAAAGTGCGCCTTCGTCGCAGCGAGGTCTTCGAGAGACATCTCGCGCGGGGTCTGGTGGTGCTTCGACCAGGCGATGGGCGACGGCGCCATCCGGTCCCAGGCGCGAGCCTTCGGAAGCGCCTCATCCCCTTCCCATTCCAAGGTCGATGCGCCCTTGCGTCCAGCGTGACCCAGCTGAATGCCGATCTTCGCGGCGCTGTGCTTGTGGACAAAGTCCACCACGCGCTTCCATGCGGGAACCTGCGTATTGTCGTACAGACCGGTGCAGCCAAACGTGATGCGTCCCTCGCGCGAGACGTCGGTCATCTCGGCCATCACAAGTCCCGCGCCGCCGATCGCCCGGCTGCCGAGGTGCACCAGATGCCAGTCATCCGGAATGCCGTCTTCGGCCGAGTACTGACACATCGCCGAGACCACGATGCGATTCTCCAGGACCAGATCACGCAGCTTGAACGGCGTCAGAAACGGAGGAGGAACGCGACGTGAGTTGCCGAACGTGTCCTTCTCGATCAGATCGACGGACGGCGCAGGCACGCCCGCCTTGGCTTCCGCTTCCCGCGCGAACCAAGCGTCCACATCATCCACGTAGCCAGGATCACGCTTCCGCAGATCTTCGTGGGTGATGCGCAGGCTGCGCGTGACGAGGTTGAAGCCGAACTGAATCGGCGGAGTGCTCATGTACCGCTCGGTGTCCTCGAACCATTCGAGGCTCGCCTGAGCGGCGCGCTGAAGGCTCTCCACCGGACCGCGCCGTTCCTTCTCATAGCGAGCGAGTGCTTTGGGAATGGTCTTCTCGTCGCACAACGCGGCGGCGAGCGCGATCGAATCCTCCATCGCGAGCTTGGTTCCGGAGCCGACCGAGAAGTGGGCGGTGTGGGCGGCATCGCCCAGCAAGACCGCCGAGCCGTCGGACCAATGCTTGTTGACGATGGTCGGGAAACGGCGCCAGATCGAGCGATTGGGAATCAAAGGCGCGCCCTGAAGCTCGGTCGCGAACAGCGCTTCACAGTAGGCCACGGTGGCGGACTCGTCCATGTCGGAGAGGCCTGCGCGCTTGAACGTCTCGTCGGTGATCTCGACGATGAAGGTGGAGCAGGGCGCGTCGCCCTGAGGATCCATCTCGTACTGATAAGCGTGAACACGGAAGAGACCGTGCTCGTTTTGCTTGAAGTAGAAAGTGAACGCGGGGAAGCGCCGCGTGGTGCCGAGCCAGACGAAGCGATTCTTCCGTTCGTCGATGCGGGTTCCGAAGCGCGCCACCGCCTCCGTGCGCACGACGCTGCCTGCGCCGTCGGCGGCCACGATCACATCAGCCTCCGGCAAGTCGGCGCGCGACTTGATCTCCACACCGTTGCGGATCTCGACACCGAGACAAAGAGCTTCTTCACGCAGGATGCGAAGCAGGGTCGCGCGGGCGATGCCGCTGAACCCGTGACCGGTCGAGCGGAGAAGCTGGCCCTGATAGTGGACGTCGATGTCGTCCCAGTGGTGGAAACCTTCCTTCAGCCGATCGATTGTTTCCGGATCGGCGCTCGCGAGGTTATCCATCGTGGCGTCAGAGAAGACGACGCCGAAACCGAACGAATCGCCCGGCTGATGGCGCTCGACGAGCGTGACTTCGTGAGACGCGTCGCGCTTCTTGAGGAGAATCGAAAGGTAGAGGGCCGAGGGACCAGCGCCCGCGCAGACCACTCTCATTGCGGACTCTTCAACAGTTGAGACGCGATCAGCAGGTGCTGGACTTCGGTGGTGCCTTCATAGATTCGGAGGGCGCGCACAGAGCGGTAGAGAAGGTCGACCATCGACTCCTTCATCACACCCTTCCCGCCGAGAAGCTGTACAGCATCGTCAATGATGGTCTGCGCCGCTTCGGTCGCGAAGGCCTTGGCCATTCCTGATTCGAGAGTCACGCGTTCGGCGCCCTTGTCTTTTTCCCACGCGGCTTCGTAGACGAGGAGGCGAGCCGCACGCAGGCGGATCGCCATGCGCGCGATCTTGTCCTGGGTCAGCTGGAACTCGGCGAGTGGTTTACCAAACTGTCGCCTCGACTGAACATGCTGAATCGCGTCATCGAGAGCTCGGGCGGCCATCCCACACGCCGCGGCGCCGACGGTGGCGCGCAGGCGATCAAGAGTGGAGAGTGCAAGCTTCAATCCATCGCCTTCCTTGCCGATGAGGGCTGACTTGCTGACGCGACAGTCTCGAAACGCGATCTCACCAAGCGGATGCGGCGCTGACATCACCAACGGTCGGACGAACTCGAATCCCTGGGTCGACGCGTCGACCAAGAACGCCGAAATTCCTTTCGGCTTCGATCGATCAACCGTAGCGAACAGAACATAGAAATCGGCCAGGCCTCCATTCGAGATAAAGGTCTTGGTGCCGTTGAGAAGATACCCGTCGCCCTCACGCGTCGCCTCACAGGAGATCGCGTGTGCGTCGGAACCGGCTTCGGGCTCGGTCATGGCGAAGGCACCCATGGCCTGGCCATCGGTCACACGATGTGCGAGGGCAACCTGATCGGGTGCCCCACCAATCAGCAGAGGTGTCGCACCCAACGCCTGGAGCGCGAAGACCGCATCGGCCAAAGGCGAGTAGGAGCTCAAGACCTCACGAAGCAGGCAACAGCCTCGATAGTCGCCATCCTTGATCGGAACGAAGAGTCCCGCAGCACCCATCAGCTTGAGCAGTTCACGCGCTTCGACTCGGGCCTCTGCGTCGGTTTCGCAATGCCGACGCGCGGCCAGGACCGAGCGACCGAAGGCTTCCGCTTTTTCAAGCAGGCCAGTGTGCGCCTCGTCGAGAAACGCGCGGACCGGCTTGAGGTCGATCATCGGCGTGTCCTCATTC
>JBDSLN010000212.1:0-7505 GCA_039916365.1 Vicinamibacteria bacterium | reverse complement strand
TGGCGTTCTATGACGCGCTGGAAACGAACGACAGCGCAGTCAAGGTCCTTGGTGAACCCATCCTCAAGGACATAGCCCGCGAACTGGTCAAGACTCTCAAGAATAGCGTCACCATTGATTGGACGCTTCGGGAGAACGTCCGAGCGGAGATGCGTGTCAGGATCAAGCGGATCCTTCGCAAGTACGGCTATCCGCCCGACAAGCAGGAGAAGGCAACCCAGACGGTTCTGCAGCAAGCGGAGCTTCTACTCTCGGCCGAGAACTGAGAGTCCTTCTCGTCCGTGCGAATCAATCGACGATGAAGAGCTTCGCGCCGGTTTCGGTTCGCGAGCGATGCGGCTCGGCGTCGTTCGCGACCTGGTAGCTCATGCCCGCGGTGAGCGTGAAGGTCCGGCCGTCCTTCAACTCTGTTTCGATGGAGCCTTCGAGAACCAGCAAGACATGTCCGCGTTGACACCAGTGATCGGCGACGTAGCCCGGGCTGTATTCCACCCTTCTGACGCGGATCTCGCCCGCATGAATGGTGCGCCATGTCGCGGTTCCAGGAGCGCCCGCGTGTTCGGTCGTCGGGACCGAGTCCCAGTCCGTGGTCATGAAAGGCAAGGCTCCAAACTGCATGGCCAATCGTAACTTTGCTTGGTTGTTCCGCATCTTCGTGGCGCAGCGACCTGCTGAAAGGCTACTGTGACTGAATTAAGACCATGACACGAAGCCCGAAAACGCTGGATCTGTGGAGGCACCATCTCGGCGTCGTCCCCGACACCGTCCTTCAAGACGTCGATCTCGAGAATCTGATTCTGGCCGAAAACGACCTGGTTTCTCTGCCCGCGAGCCTGGGCCGCCTGACCCGGCTTCGTATGCTGGATCTGGGTCACAATCAGTTGACGGAACTTCCGGAAACCCTGGGAGAACTCTTACAGCTCGACTCTTTTCTCTACCTGCACGACAATCGGTTGACCGCTGTTCCTTCGAGCTTCGCTCGGCTGGTCCGCGTTCGCTATTTGAACCTCAGCCAGAACGCGCTCACTCAGTGGCCCGACGCTGTATCGGGCATGAGCGGCTTGAGAGAACTGCGGCTTGCAGACAACGGGCTGACCGAGATACCGGAGTCACTCGGCCGGCTGAGCCACCTGCGGGAACTGCATCTCCAGAACAACCGGATCGAGGCGCTGCCAGGAGCCATCGGTGAGCTGCGCGACTTGCGTCATCTCGATCTCCGGAGAAACCCCTTGACGGATCTTCCGGAAACGCTCGTCTCCCTTCCCTTGCTTCAGAAGCTGGACTTGCGCTGGATTCCGACACTGCCAGAACTTCCGTGGTTCGAGACGCTGACCGCAAGGGGCTGTCTGGTTTACCGCTGATCGGCAGGCAGCTGTCTCTCGGTCTCGGGGCGCTACCATCCGCTCATGAAGACACGATTCATCCGCGCGATTACGCTTGGCTCGCTTTTTAGCGCAGTCGCCGCGAGCGCCCAGACTCAAGCCCCCACGGCTCCGGCCGTCAAGAAAGGATCCGTCATGACCGTACAAGCCAGTGGAACGTTCGACGTCAAAGTGAAGCCGCTGCCCGAGGACGAAAAAGTCGCCGGTCTAAAGGTCGGCCGCCTCTCGATCGACAAGGAATGGAAGGGCGACATGGTCGGCACGAGCAAGGGTGAAATGATGACGACCGGCGGCGAGACGGAGGGATCAGGAGGCTACGTGGCGGTGGAAGCCATGGACGTATCCATCAAGGGGCGCAAGGGGACCTTCACCCTGATGCACCACGCAACCATGCGGGCCAATGCCGACTTCAAGATGCTCATCAATGTCGTTCCCGATTCTGGAACCGGAGACCTCAAGGGCATCGGCGGGGAGCTAACCATCATCATCGAAGGCAAGAACCACTCGTACAAGTTCGACTACACGCTGCCGGAAGCGAAGTAGGTCGGTGGGCGCGACCCGCGTAGTAGCCTCAATGGCGTGATGATCGACGCCCTTAAAGAGTTCTTTCAGATGAAGGCCGCGAGCGGCCCTGCTCCCACGCCCGAGGCCCAAGACAAGGCCTTGCGCGTCGCGGCGGGCGTGCTGCTCTTTGAGGTGGTGCGCGCCGACAACAAGGTCGAAGAATCGGAACGCACGGTGATGCGGACCGCGCTTCAGAGCACGTTCAGCATGCAGACCGACGAAGTCGTCGAAGTCATGCGATCGGCCGAGGACCACTCGCGCACCGCGAGTTCCATCTTCGAATTCACATCGCTGGTGGACAGCGCGTTTTCATCCGATCAGAAGAAGCGCGTGGTCGAGATGCTCTGGCTGGTCGCGTTCGCGGATGGCGAGAAGGATGCGAGCGAGGAGCACATGGTCCGCAAGATCGCTGGCTTGCTGCACGTCGCGCACCCGGACTTCATCGACGCGAAGATCCGGGCGCGCGGCCAGCAGGCTTAGGACGACCGCTTAGACGAGTCCGACCTTGTAAAGGGCCATGAGCTTCGACCAGGCCTTCTCGGCATCCACCTTGTTGTAGATGGGCGCACCGTCCTGCATGGGCATGTCGGTGATGCACCATCCGTGCTTGGCGGTAGCGAAAAGCTCCACTTCAACGGGAACCTTCGCTGCTTCGAACGCTTCCTTAAGTTTGACCTTGGCATCGGGCTGACGCACGTCGTCATTGCCCGCGACGCCGAAGTACATGTGCGCCTTTATCTTGGGTGCCAAGAGGTGCGGGCTCTCCGGCTTGTCCGTGACCAGGCCGCCGCCGTGGAACGATGCGCCCGCTCCGATGCGATCCGGGAACGCGGCGGCGGTGCGAACCACCAGCGGACCGCCCATGCAGTAGCCCTGGGTGCCGATTTTCTTCTTGGTGTCGACCTGCTTCTGCGCGTCGAGGAATCCGATGTAGGCCGTCGCATCCTTGATAGCGTTGTCGCCTTCATTCACGGAGGCCATCAACGGACGCAGCTTGGCCATGTCCTCGGGCTTGGAGAAGTTGAACCCGGACGCGTCGGTGAACGGCGCCTTGCCAAGGCGATAGAACGGATTCGGGACGAGAACCGCATAGCCCTCAGTGGCGAGACGGCGGCCCATGGCGCGAAGCGAAGGACGGAGGCCGAACGCATCGGGCCAGAGCAGGATGGCAGCGTGAGCGCCGCTCTTCGGATGGATGAAGGCGGCATCGCAGTTGCCGTCAGGGGTCTTGATGACGACGTCCGTTTCCACCACGTTGGCTTCAGCCGCCGATGCGCCGCGCGCAGTCGCCGCAGCCACACCGGCCGCGACGGAGAGCGCCACGAAGTCGCGTCGTGCAAGGTCTAAGGTCGAGCCGCCGGAGTTGTCATGGAGCAGGCTCGCGCCGTCGTTCGTCTTATTGTTGGTCATATTCAGGCTCCTCTTTCAAAGAGACTACCGCACCGCTTCCGTCGGACCTCTGCTTTGGCTCTTTAAGTAGCGGCCCCTGAGCGGCCCACCATCAGTCGCGTTGCACATCCCGCGCCTCGGTGACCTTCGCTGCGTCCAAGGCGCCTGGTCGTTCCTTCGTCTCCGTGGGTCGCACTGCGTCCTCAATGATGGGAGCGACGCTGCCGCGTCGCCAAGTCTCCAAGGAGCCTTGCGACCCACTGCGCTCAGGAACGGCGCCTTCGACTCCGCATCGATGATGGACCGCGCCAGCAGGGACATGGCAGATGGCGCACCTGAGCGGTAATCCGGCAGCCGCGTGCCATGAGCGGTAATCCGCCAACCGCGCGCTTTGAGCGGTAGTCCGTTTGCGTCGTCGTCGAAGCGTCGAAGGCTCGAAGGGGTGGGAACCTCCGCATCGGGCTGTCGGCGAACGGATAAGATCGCCAGACCATTTCGAGGTTCCAGGGCGGGCCGCCTCTTTTTCTAGGAGAAACGAATGAAGTATCTACGGCTTTCCCTGCTGGGTCTGGGCCTCATGGCACAGGCTTCGCTGGCTCAAGCGCAGGGAAAGATCACGACGACGAAGCAGGCGTTTGGCTTCACCATCGGCGATGACTATCGACTCGCGAACTACACCCAGTTCTCCGCCTACATCCGGAAGCTCGACGCCGAGTCCGATCGCATGACCGTTCAGACCATCGGCAAGACCGCCGAAGGCCGCGATCAGCTCATGGCGGTCATCACCTCGCCTGCGAACCAGAAGCTCATCGCCAAGTATCAGGGCATCTCCCAGAAGCTCGCCCGTGCCGAAGGCCTCACCGACGACCAGGCGCGCGCGCTCGCCGCCGAAGGCAAAGCGGTGGTCTGGATCGATGGCGGACTTCATGCGACCGAAGTGCTCGGCGCGGCCCAGCTCACCGAAACGATCTACCAGCTGGTCAGCCGCAACGACGCGGAGACCATGAACATCCTCAACAACGTGGTCATCCTCGCCGTCCATGCGAATCCGGACGGCATGGAACTCGTGTCGAACTGGTACATGAAGGACACCGACGAGAAGAAGCGAAACAGCGGCGACATTCCGCGCCTGTACCAGAAGTACATCGGACACGACAACAATCGCGACTTCTACATGGCGAACCAGCCCGAGACCCAGAACATGCTGCGCCAGCTCTTCGTCGAGTGGAATCCGCAGATCATGTACAACCACCATCAGACCGGACCGACGGGTGCGGTCATGTTTGCGCCGCCGTTCCGCGATCCTTTCAACTACAACTTCGATCCTCTGATCCCCGTCGAACTCGATCTCGTCGGTGCCGCGATGCACTCGCGCTTCGAAGCGGAAGGCAAACCCGGCGTGACCATGCGCAAGGGCGCCAACTACTCGACCTGGTGGAACGGAGGACTCCGTACCAGCGTGTACTTCCACAACAGCATCGGTCTTCTGACCGAAACCATCGGCAACCCGACTCCCGTCGAGATCGAGTTCGTTCCTTCGCGCATGCTCCCAAACGCCGACATGCCGCTTCCCATCACGCCGCAGACCTGGCACTTTCGTCAGTCAATCGAATACTCGCTGACCGCGAACTGGGCCGTCCTGGATCTCGCTGCGCGCATGAAGGACACCTTCCTCTTCCGCATGTATCAGATGGGCAAGAACTCCATCGAGCGCGGCAGCAAGGATCACTGGACCTTCACGCCGCATGAAGTGGAAGCGCTACAGGCGAAGGTCGCGAAAGAGACCCGCAGTGCCGCAGGTGCCAGCGCTCCCGGTGGCTTCGCCTCCAGCCAGGGCGGACGCGCTCCATCTGTTCCCGTCAAGTACTTCGACGAGCTGAAGGATCCCGCGAAGCGCGATCCCCGCGGCTTCATCATTTCGGCAAACCAGCCGGATTTCCCGACCGCGACGAAGTTCGTTAACACCTTGATCCACAACGGCATCACCATCCACCGCGCCACCAAGGAATTCACGGTCAAGGGCAAGACGTATCCCATAGGTTCCTTCGTGGTCAAGACCGCGCAGGCGTTCCGCCCGCACGTGATGGACATGTTTGAGCCGCAGGACCATCCGAACGATTTCGTGTCGCCTGGTGGCGCGCCCATTCCTCCGTATGACAACGCCGGCTGGACACTCGCGTTCCAGATGGGTGTGCAGTTCGATCGCATCCTCGAAGCGTTCGACGGTCCGTTCGAAGCGATTCCCGCGAAGACGTTCGCCAAGCCGCTGCCCGCACAGGTCAGCAACGCCGCCGGCGTCGCCGGCTTCGTCCTCCCCGCGGCCGAGAACGACTCATTCCTTGTGGTCAATCGTTTGTTGAAGGTGGGCGTTCCCGTGGAACGCATGACCTCCGGCGCATCGGCGGGGGCCTTCTACGTGACCGCAAACGCAGCCGCGACGCCGATTCTTCAGAAAGCCGCGACCGATCTGGGTGTGCCGGCAAACGGGGTTACCAGCAAGCCCGCAGGCGATTCGAAGCCGATGAAGGCCATGCGCATCGGCCTCGCCGACTCGTATGGCGGCAGCATGCCTTCCGGCTGGACGCGCTGGCTGCTCGAGCAGTTCGAGTTCGCAACCGTCGATCAGATCTTCCCGCATGACGTGGACGGCGGCAATCTCAACGCCAAATACGACGTCCTGATTTTTGCCGACGAAGTCCTGCCTGAGTCGGACGCGCCCACCGCTGGTGGCGGCTTCTTCGGTCGTCAGCCTTCCGACGAGCGCGCGGGCGAGTTCAAAAATCGCCTAGGTCTTTACAGCGTGGCCAAGAGCGTCCCGCAGATCAAGGCGTTCATGGAAGCGGGCGGCAAGGTCGTCGCGGTTGGTTCGTCCACCATCCTGGGCGAGCAGCTCGGCTTTGTCTCGAACCATCTGGTTGAGCGCACCGCGGCGGGCGAGAAAAAGCTCGGGCGAGAGAAGTACTACGTCCCCGGTTCGATCCTTCGCGCCGAGATCAACCCGAACACGCCCCTGACCTGGGGCATGCCCAAGGATCTCGACGTGTTCTTCGACAACTCCCCGGTTTTCGAACTTCATCCCGATGCCGCCAACAAGGGGGTCAGCGCGGTGGCCTGGTTTCCGAACGCTGAGCCGCTCCGCAGCGGATGGGCGTGGGGCCAGCACTACATCGCGGGCGGTGTGACCGTGGCCGAAACAGCCGTCGGTCAGGGTCGCCTGATGATGTTCGGGCCGGAGATCACGTTCCGTGGCCAGCCGCACGGAACTTTCAAATTCCTGTTTAACGGAATTTATAGGTAACCCGTACGCTCCCTCGCGAAGGAGAGGCGTGTCGTAACCGGCCGGCGAGAGAGCTCGCCGGCCTCTTCTCAGGAGGCTTCATGACTCGAAGAACGTGCGTCCCGGCTTGCCTTGTTGCCCTCTTGGCGGTCGCCCTCCTCACGAGACCCGCCACTCTGGCGAGGGCCGCCGATTCCTACGACGTCATCGTCCGAGGTGGCACCGTGTATGACGGGACGGGCGGCAAGCCGTTCGTGGCTGACGTGGGCATTCGCGGCGATCTCATCGCGACCATCGGCGATCTGTCCAAGGCCACCGCCAGCCGCGTCCTGGACGCAAAGGGATTGGCCGTAGCACCCGGCTTCATCAACATGCTGTCCTGGTCGGTGGACTCGCTGATCGTCGACGGACGCTCTCAAGGCGAGATCCGCGAAGGGGTCACCACCGAAATCTTTGGCGAAGGCGATTCGATGGGGCCGCTGACGCCGGAGATGAAGAAGCTCCGTGAAGAGGGCATGGGCGATATCAAGTACAAGATCGAATGGACCACGCTGTCCGAGTATCTGCAGTACCTGGAGAAACGCGGTATTTCTCCCAACGTCGCGTCGTACATCGGCGCCGCGACCATCCGCGAGCACGTGATTGGCCTGGACGACAAGAAGGCGACGCCCGCGCAGATGGAAGAGATGCGTGAACTTGTGCGCGCGGAGATGAAGGCGGGAGCGCTCGGTGTCGGGTCGTCTTTGATCTACGCGCCGGCGGTGTACGCGGATACCAATGAGTTGATCGAACTCTCCAAGGTCGCGGCACAGTATCAGGGCAAATACATCTCGCACATGCGCAGCGAGGGCGACCGCCTGCTCGAAGCGGTGGACGAACTCATCACCATCGCG
>JBDSLN010000211.1:0-2951 GCA_039916365.1 Vicinamibacteria bacterium | reverse complement strand
ACAACTCCTCGGTGAAGAAGGAGCTTTACGCGGTCCGCAATTTCCACCAAGGGTTCAAGCACGGATTTCTCGGCGGCATGATCAACACCGGGCTATTGATGGCGACCGGTGGGCGCGGGCTGATCGATCCGCTGACGCCGTCCAAAGGCTACGCCGACATGGAGACATTGACCGAGCGATATGGCGCCGGGACAAATCGCGACTTCTTCCAGCGCGACAAGCAGGACGGCAAGCTGACCTTCGATCGCCTGACCGATGTGTTCCACTCAGGCACGATTCACGAAGAGGATCAGCCGTCGCATCTGCATGTGGCCGATCCGAACATCTGCGAGACCACCTGCCGAACCGAGTACGGCAACCCTTGCGAGAAGTTCTGTCCGGCCGCGGTCTACGAGATGGTTCCGAAGAACGATGGCCATCCCAATTCGCTCAAGCTGCAGATCAATTTCTCGAACTGCGTACACTGCAAGACCTGCGACATCATGGACCCCTACCAGATCATCACCTGGGTCCCCCCGGAAGGTGGCGACGGTCCGAAGTACGACGGGCTTTGATTCCTTCACGCCGCCGGACGGAATCCCGCCGTGTGGACAGGAGTCCGAGACTTGATCCTAGTCCTTGTCGTCAGGCTCGATGAAGCACCAGGCGATTTCGGGGAATCGTTCGTGGATTCTCTTCTCGAGTTCGTTGATCCGCGCCACCGCCTCTTCGATCGTCATGCCTGCTTTCATCTGAACCTTCGCGGCAAGCATGACCTGGGGCCCGAACTGCATGGTCATGGCGCGAAGCAGCTTGTCGATCCCGGGCGCGCGCTTGATCTCTTCGCGTATCGCATCCTCCACGTCTTCCTCGGCGGAACGACCCACGATCAGGGCCTTGATTCGAACCGCAATGAAGATGGCCACCGCGACCAGCACCACGCCGATGGTGATGGAACCCATCGCATCGTACTGAGGATTACCGGTGATGGCGGTAAGGCCGACGAAGCCGAAAGCGAGCACCAGGCCGATCAGCGCCGCGACGTCTTCGCCGAGCACGACCACGAGCTCCGCGTTTCGGGTGTTTTTCAGCCAGTACTTAAAGGGCTTTTCCCCGCGCAGGTGCGCGATCTCCTTGAGGCACCCGGCGAGCGAACCGGCTTCGAGCAGAATGGAGACACCCAGAACGGTCAGAGCTACCCAGAGTTTCGAGACCGGCTCTGGATTATGAAGCTTGTGCCAGCCTTCGTAGATGGAGAATATCCCGCCCATGGTGAAGAGCAGCAGGGCCACCACGAAACTCCAGAAGTAGGTGACCTTGCCGTAGCCCATCGGATGCTCGCGGCTCGCGGGCTTCTTTGATTGCTTGATTCCGATGAAGAGCAAAACCTGGTTCGCGCAATCGGAGAACGAATGGATCGCTTCCGCGAGCATCGAGCCTGAGCCCGTGTAAAGGGCGGCGACGAGCTTCGAGACGGCGATGCCGAAGTTGGCGACGAGTGCGTAGAGGATCGCCTTGGTGGAGGAAGCGTGGTCTGCCATGAACGGGTGATTCTGCCTGATTTGACGAGAGAATGGTGGCGATTGTTCAGGCGGCCTTGAGACGGTAGTGCGACACGATCCACTCCCGGCCCTCGCCGAAGGCCCAGAGCTCTTCGCAAGACATGAAGAACGCGCGCCAGTAGTGCCAGAACTTCTTCGCCTGAGACCCGTAGGTAGACCAGAGCGGGCCATCCACCGACCGGGACGAGAGCCACGGCGAGCTGAAGCGGGGGCCAGTACGTCCGCGAGCCTGAGCTCGGATTGAACGTTGGGAAAGTCTACTCAATAACTGTTCAAATACCTCGTGGCGGAGGCGCGTGGGAATCGAACCCACCTGTCCAGAGAGACTCTGGACGTCAGCGGCTTTGAAGGCCGTGCAGGTCACCAGACCCGGCTCGCTTCCTGGTCAACGAAGTTCATGGTGAGCATAAGGGGAATGGGGGGAGCGGCCACAAGCACCTTTCCCGCCCGTGGGTCGCGGATTCATCCATCCGACTAACCGGATGAACGAGTGGAGTCGTAAACTTCGGAGGCGATGAAACAAGCCTCAACCCTCGAAGAACTTTGCGCCCAAAGGATCGCCATCATTGATGGAGCCATGGGCACGATGCTTCAGCGAGAGAGTCTGACGGAAGAAGACTACCGAGGGGAGCGCTTCAGGGATGTTCAGAAGCTGCTGAAGGGGAACAGCGACCTTCTCGTGCTGACGCGACCCGACATCGTTGAGAAGATCCATCGCGCCTATCTGGACGCGGGTGCGGACATCATCGAAACCAACACCTTTAGTGCGCAGGCGATCTCGCAGGCCGACTATGGCCTCGAAGCGCTTTCCTACGAGCTAAACGTTGAGGGCGCGAAACGCGGGCGTGCTGCGATCGAGACGTTTCTGGCCGATGGCGGCACGGGTCCGCGGTTTGTCGCCGGGTCGATCGGCCCCATGAACCGCACCACGTCTATGTCGCGCGACGTCGACAATCCGGGCGCGCGCGACGTGACCTTCAATGACGTGCGCTTCGCCTACGCCGATCAGATTCGCGGCCTGCTCGATGGCGGATGCGACCTCCTTCTCGTCGAGACCATCTTCGACACCCTGAACTGCAAGGCGGCGCTGTTCGCGATTGAAGAAGTGTTCGAGGAGCGTGGCTCGCGCGTTCCCGTCATGGTCTCGGTGACGATCACCGACGCCAGCGGTCGCACTCTGTCGGGTCAGACTATCGAAGCCTTCTGGAACTCCGTCTCGCACTTTCCGATGTTCTCGGTGGGCATGAACTGCGCTCTGGGTGCCGCACAGATGAGGCCCTTTATGGAGGAGCTTTCGCAGATCGCCTCGGTCCGCACGAGCTGCTATCCAAACGCCGGGCTGCCGAACGCGTTCGGCGGTTTCGATGAGACTCCCGAGTCGATGTCCGAATCGTTGTCCGATTTCGTGAA
>JBDSLN010000210.1:0-6163 GCA_039916365.1 Vicinamibacteria bacterium | reverse complement strand
AACGATTTTTCGTTCGTAGTCTTCAACCATCTCCTTGAGGGGACGACGGTCGGTAAACAGAAAGCTCGGACTGGTCTCTAGCATGGGACTGACCTCAGTTGAACGGCGATAAGAACGCCTTTGCCAGATAAGACGCATTGAGCGTTCGGTTGGTTCCCGAAGAATTGAAATGATTTCGGTTCAACTTTCCGAATACAACGGCTTTACAGCCGCATTACAAACGTCACCCTGAAAGCTCGACGCAAGGCACTTCCTCTTTCATTCGGGTACGGCGATGCTTCCTGCATGGTGATCCAAGTCCAGAACCTCGTGAAGAGCTACGAAGACGTGAGAGCGCTTCGTGGTTTGTCGATCGAAATCGCAACGGGGGGGATCATCGGACTCCTCGGACCCAATGGCGCGGGGAAGACAACCTTCGTCGAGATCCTTGAAGGACTCCGCCCGCGCACCTCCGGATCGGTTCAAGTGCTCGGTCTCGATCCCGAGAAACAGCCCCTCGACCTGCGACGCAAGATCGGTGTTCAGCTTCAACACACCGAGTTTCCCGAAGCGATCACCGTCGAGGAATCGTTCCGCCTCTTCGGCTCCTTCTATCCAAAGACTCTGGGAACCGCGAGCGTCCTCGAAAGCGTCAATCTCACCGAGAAGCGCAAGGCCGACGTGAAAAGCCTGTCGGGAGGCCAGCGCCAGCGCCTGGCACTTGGGCTTGCCACACTGCACGATCCAGAACTTCTCATCCTCGATGAACCCACGTCCGGCCTCGATCCCATCGCGCGACGCGGCATCCACGAGATCCTCCGAAACCTCAAGGCCATGGGCAAGACGATTCTGGTCTCCTCCCACTATCTCGACGAGATCGAAGCTCTGGCCGACCGTGTCGTCATCATGCGCTCGGGCGAGATCGTGGCCGATGGCACGCCGCTCGACTTGCTGGCGAAGGCAGAAGGCGCGTCCACGCTGTGGATCGAGATCGACAAGCCGGTCGATCCCGCCTCTTTGATTCCTGGCGCCATCTTCGAAGGCCGCGACGGCGCACTCCTTCGATATCGAACCAAGGACTCCACTGCCGCCATTGTGGGACTTGGGGAAGCGCTCAAGTCGTCACACGCTTCGCTCCTCGATCTGCGACTGAAGCGGCCGAGTCTCGAAGACCTTTACATCCAATTGATTGGCGATCCGCCTCTGGTTCGCGACCGCGCGGAGGCTGCGTAACCATGGTCTTCCAAAGCTATTTGGCCCTCGTCCGTTCCCAGCTCACGGCGTTTGTAAGGTCCAAGGCGGCTCTTTTCTGGTCGGTCGCGTTTCCCCTCGGATTCCTGTTCCTCTTCGGTTCAATCATGGCGCGCGGAAACGCCCGGGCCGCGACATTCATGCTGCCCGGCCTGCTCACAACCATGCTGATCTCGGGCAGCCTCTTCGGGGTGGCGCTGCCCATGGTTCTGGCCCGAGAGACGGGGGTGCTGAGGCGATTCCGGGTCACTCCGCTGAGTGCTCGCACCATGGTCCTCGCTCACGGAACCACCGCACTCGTCCAGAACGCGATGACCTTTATCCTGGTCCTCGTGGTGGCGCGTTTCGCCTTCAAGACGGAGATCGCGGGTTCCCTCGGCTCGCTGGCCGTCGTCTTCTTCTTCGCCGCCTTCTCCTGCGTCCCTCTCGGCCTGCTCGTCGGCAGCGCGGCCAAGGACATGCGTTCGGCGCCGCCCATTGTCAACCTGCTTTTCTTTCCTCTGATGTTTCTCTCGGGCTCCGCGTTCCCGTTCGCGCTTCTGCCCGAAACCATGAAGAAGGTCGCGCGTTTTCTCCCCACAACGTACGTCGTCGAGGCACTTCAGGGCGTCATCGTGCGCGGCGAAGGTCTGTCGCTTCTGATCGGCCCGCTCGCGATACTCGCGGTGCTCGGCCTGGCCGGACTCACGTTGTCATCCATGCTTTTCCGTTGGGAAGGGACCGAGCCCATCTCAAGGCGCAGTCTCTGCATCATTCTGGGAACCTTCGTGGCGTTGATGATCGGCGCGGCCTTGATCGCACCCGCGTTCCGCATGAGCGAGCTGCCGGGCTCACGCACGATTGAAGCGGGCGAAGCCAGAGGCCAGGTGCGTGTTCTGCGCGGCGCAACCGTCCTTGACGGACTCGGCGGACGCATCGAGAACGCGCGCGTCACCATTCGTGATCACAAGGTCGCGGAGGTCGGGGTTGATCGGAAAGAAGACGTCATCCCTACGGGCGCGATCTCGGAGGACCTGACTGGAAAGTTCCTGATCCCTGGCTTGTTCGATTCCCACATCCATCTCGGAGGGTCGGCGGGCGTCACCGGCAGCGCGGTCGAGCAGTCGGACGAGCGGCAGATTCATGACCTGCAGGCCTATCTAGCTTCCGGCGTCACATCGGTGGTGTCGTTGACCGACGATCCGAGGGCGCTCGGCCGCCTTCGCAGCCTGGTCGCGGAGGGGAAGATGCGTTCTCCGCGCGTCTTCATGTCAGGGCCTTCCATCACCGCTCCCGGGGGTCATCCATCCGAGTTGTTCGGCATGATTCCCGGACTCGCGGAACTGCTGACTCGCCAGGTGAAATCACCGGAAGACGCGCGAGCCGCGGTGAAGGAGCTCGCGGGCCTCGATGTCGACCTGATCAAGCTCGTCCTTGAACCTGGTTTCAAAGACCATCCGCTGCCACGTCTGGATCTGGAATCGTTCAAGGCCGCGGTGGCCGAAGCCAAGGAGCGAGGGCTCAAGGTCACGGTTCACGTCGGCGCCGATGAGGATGCCCGCACCGCGATAGAAGCCGGAGCGGACGGCATCGAACACGCCGCACGCGGCTTGTCGCCCGACACCATTGCCATGATGGCAGCGAAGAGGGTCACGTTTACGCCGACCCTTGGCGTCTACGACTTCGACTGGAAGAGCAACATGGCGCTGCACCCCACGGAGAGGCTGAGACGATTGGTGCTGCCGGAAGTGCTGGACGGTCTTTCGGTGCCGTCGGGACGTTTTCAGGCTTTCATGAGCGACGCCGACATGATGCAGGGGTTGAGTCGCGCTCTTTCCAGTGCGGTGGCCTCGGTGGGCCTGGCGAGTCGGGCAGGTGTCACGATCCTGGCTGGAAGCGATGCAGGAAATGCCGCCACGTTCCACGGCCCCTCGTTGATTCATGAGCTCGAACTTCTGGCGCAGGCGGGCGTCCCTTTGCCTGAGGTCTTGCTCGCCGCGACCAGCCGTCCGGCCGGTCGACTTGGGCAACGAACTCTCGGTCGCATTGAGAAGGGTTCCGTGGCCGACATCGTGATTCTCGGCTCCGATCCTCTGGCCGGCGTCTCCGCGTATCACGACGTCGACGGCGTGTATCTCGGCGGCCGCAAACTCGATGTGGCTCATCTCTTCGACACTCCGGCGGGCCGTGGCACCTCAGGCGTCAAGCCCTGAAACCCTCTTCTATACTGGCTGAAATGCGACTCATTCCTGAAGATCGGCACTTGGGCTGGACCCCTTACGCGTGGCTGATCTATTCGATCCCGTTCCTGGTCCGGACATCGGAGACGCGCGGTGATGCGGCGCTGTTCGCCGCGAACGTCATCTCCTTCATCGCCTTCCTGTTTCTCTACTTTCTCGGCTACTGGTTCCACGGCCGGAAGCTTGTGGCGGTGATCGCGTCGATGACGCTGCTCGCCGGCGTTTCAACGACCTTCAACCTGTACGGTTCGAGTTTCTTCATCTACGCGGCGGCAATGCTCGCTTTCATCAACATGAATAAGCCGCGGCTCCTCCACGTGGGGCTTTATGTGGCCCTGGTCGCGATTTATGGAGTGGTTCTGGATCATGGTCTGTGGTTTTTTGTCCCGGCCGTCCTTATCGCGGGGGTCATCGGCAGCGTCAACGTTCACTACGCGCAGGTCTGGAACGCGAACGAACAGATCCGCATGGCGCAAGGCGATATCGAGCGTCTGGCGAAGATCGCCGAGCGCGAACGCATCGCCCGCGACCTCCATGACGTTCTGGGCCATACGCTCTCCGTGATCGCTCTGAAGTCGGAACTGGCCAGCAAGCTCATCGACCGGGATCCTGGCCGCGCGGCGCAGGAGATCCGCGAAGTGAACGACGTGGCCCGCGACGCTCTCGCGCAGGTGCGCAGCGCAGTCACCGGCTATCGAGCGTCCGGTCTGTCCGCGGAATTCGCGGCGATGAGGAAGGCCTTCGACACCGCGGGGGTTCGTTTGTTGGTGGAGGCGGAGACGCTCGTCCTGCCCCCGACGCACGAGAACGCGCTCGCTCTCGTTTTGCGCGAAGCGTCCACCAATGTTCTTCGCCACGCGCGGGCAACGAAATGTCGCGTCCGCCTTGGCCATCGCGACAACCTGGCGCTCCTTGAGATCGTCGACGACGGACGCGGAGGCGATTCGCACGAAGGCAATGGTCTTGCCGGCATGCGCGAGCGCATCGCCGCTCTCGGGGGAAGTCTGGTGCGTGATGGGCGAACCGGCATGCGCATCGAGATCACTCTGCCGCTCGCTCCGAAAGCAGCGTAGCGGATGTCGATCCGCGTCGTCGTCGCCGAGGATCAGGGCATGGTGCTCGGCGCTCTCGTCGCCCTTCTCGACATCGAGACCGACATCGAGATCGTGGGCAAGGCGCGCGACGGACGCGAAGCACTCGACCTCTGTTTCAAACTCATGCCGGATGTCCTGGTTACCGACATCGAGATGCCCGAGATGACGGGACTTGAACTCGCGGCCCAGGTCAAGAAGACGCTGCCGAAAACCCGCATTGTCATCCTCACAACTTTCGCCCGCGCCGGGTATCTGCGCCGCGCTCTGGACGCGGGAGCTTCGGGATACCTGTTGAAGGATGCGCCCGCCGACAGGCTGGGTGACGCCGTTCGTCGTGTCCATGCCGGTCTCAGAGTCATCGATCCCGAACTCGCCCAGGAGGCCTGGAGCGATCCTGATCCGCTCTCTGATCGCGAGCGACAAGTCCTGCGTAGCGCCGAGGAGGGACAGACGAGCGCCGACATCGCCGACAGGCTTGGCCTGTCGGAGGGGACGGTTCGAAACTACCTCTCGGAAGCCATTTCGAAACTCGGGGTCACCAACCGTATCGAGGCGGCGCGTCTGGCCAGACAAAAAGGGTGGCTATAGACGGCCGATCAGGCGAGCGACAGATCCGAGTTTTCTCTCTGTCCGTGCTACCTTTGCGCCGAATGTTTCCCGTGCGCGTCCTGAGAGTTCTCTGCCTGTTCACGTCCGGCATCGCCCTCGCGCAAGAACCCCAGCCATCACCCAGTCCCACGCCTGCGCTTGCGACCGTCGCCTCCCCTTCGCCGGCCCCGGAGCAGGCAACCCTGGCTTCCCCGTCTCCAACCCCGGTAGCGATCACCTTTGAAGACCCTCCGCTCGGCCCCGACGAACTCAGAATCCGGGCAAATCGGACCGAGGGGAAGGAAGGCAAGGTTCAATACGAGGGTTTCGTGGATCTTCGCTTCGGTCAGCTCCGCATTCAGGCTGACTCGTTGAACATGTTCGACGAAACAAAGTCCGATGGAACCACGGCCCAGCGCATCGAAGCGACCGGCAACGTGGTTTTCATGAGCGGCCAAGAGCGCATCTCGGGCGAAACCTTGCGGCTCGACCTTGATACCGGCAAGGGTGTCTTCACCAAGGCGAGCGGCTATCTGCAGCCCGACGTCCTGTTCGAGGCCGACAGCATCGAACGGGTCGACAACGACACCTACCGCTTGAAAGGCGCGCGCTTCACCGCGTGCACCCAGCCAACTCCCAGGTGGATGTTCAAAGCGCAGAGCGCCACCGTGGACGTCGACAAGTGGATCAAGGCCACTTTGGTCAATCTGCGGGTCAAGGGGATTCCGACTCCCCTGGTTCTGCCCTACATCCAGTTTCCGATCAATCCAGACAAGCGCTCCACCGGTCTCCTCATCCCGCGTTATGGCAACAGCAGCAGCGGCACCGGCGTGGGAGCCAAAGGCCGTGAAATCGGCCTGGGGTTTTTCTGGGCGATGGGCCGCAGCGCTGACCAGACGTTCTACTACGACTACTACAGCAAATACGGAACCGGGGTCGGCCATGAATTCCGTTACATCCGCAATGCGGGTTCGCGCGGAAATTTCCGCTCCTACTTCACGAAGCGAAAGGGTTCGAGGCAGTTCGAGTATG
>JBDSLN010000209.1:0-18819 GCA_039916365.1 Vicinamibacteria bacterium | reverse complement strand
CGATGTGGGTCACCTGGGTCCCGCTCTTTCGGAACACGCCGAAGGGCAGGTTCTGGATGGGAAAGTCGGTGACGCCGTTGTTGGCGCTCTCCACCCATGACTTAAGTGCTACGCCGTGGGTCTCATCAATGGGTGTGGTCTTCATCGCTTGGGAGTCTATGCGGCGAGCGACTTGTCCTTCAGCAGGCCAAGACGAAGCAGGCTCTCGGCGGTGGCCGCGATGGCATCCTCGTTCGAACGCGGCGCCCAGCCGAGCAGCGTGCGCGACTTCTGATTCGTTCCGTTCTTCGCCTTGCCCAGTTCCGGAGATAGCAGCTTCAGTCCGGGATCGAACAGCGCCGCCATCTTGACCATCCAGTTGGGCAGTTCGCGCGTCGGCACCTTCCGGGCTTTCGCACCCATCCGATTCCTGAGCGCCTGGGCGATTTCCAGAAGCGACATGAAGTCGTCCCCGGTTGCGAGGAAGCGTTCTCCCTTCGCCGCAGGATGGGTCATGGCCCGGATGTGCAGATCGGCAACGTCGCGAACATCAACAACGCCGAAGGAGAGGCGCGGACACCCGGGCATCGCGCCATCCATCATGCGCTGGATAAGAAGGATCGACGTGGAATAGTCGCGTCCCAGAACCGGACCGAACACCGCGACGGGATTCACGACGGAGAGCTCGAGGCCAGAGCCTTCGCTCGCGATGAAGTCCCAGGCCGCTCGCTCGGCCAGGGTCTTCGACTTCGCATAGGCGGAAACGCCGGGACCATTGGGATTGGTCCAGTACGTCTCGTCGAAGGGATGGCTTGGCAAAGGCTGGCCGTAGCCGATGGCCGCGAAGGACGATGTCAGCACCACGCGTTTGACCCTCGCGTCACGCGCCGCTCGCAACAATCGCAACGCACCTTCTCGTGCGGGCACGATGAGGTCGTCTTCATGCTTTGGAACGCCGGCGGGAAACGGAGAGGCGACGTGCAGGACATAGTTGCATCCAGCAACCGCAGCCGGCCAGCCGGTATCGCTCTCCAGGTCGGCCTCAAAAAACTTCAGCGGATCATTGGCCTCGACGCCGCCGGTGGCGAGCAACGCACGCACCTCGGCTTCCTTCTTGAGGCTTCGCACGGTAGCTCGAACATCGTGACCTGCGGCGAGGAGTTGAAGGATCGCGTGACTTCCAATGAAACCGGACCCGCCCGTCACCAGAACTGTGCTCATAGCATCTCCTTCTATTGAGACGTGGCGTCGCTCAGCTCATCCATGGAAAGCGCGCCACCGAACCGGCGAGCAAAAATCCAGATCACTGCATCCATGTCGTCTACTCCGCTTGACGCCACAATGCGCCTTCGGCATTGTGCCGGAAACAAGATGTTACCGGGTAGCCAGACGGCCCTGCGCGGCCTGGGCTCAGCGCCAGTTGAAGACCGCGCGGAACGATTCGTCCTTAGTGGTTTTGGCCACCAGCTCCAAAGACCACTGCGACTTCGCGGTCCATGTGCCGGACTTCTCGAAGATCACGCCGTCTGACTGCGGTGCGATATCTCGGCCCGGAGCGGTCCCGGTGGCGCTCGTCTTGGCGCCATCCAGGGTCTCGTTCCCAGCCACGCTCAAAATCCTGAACGCCTTCGTTCCGATGTTCAGGATGTTGCAACGAACAGAGTAGGGCATTCCATTCTCGAGCGAGGCGGGCGTGGTCGAACATCGGATCTGAGCCGAGAAATCGGTCTGCACAATGCCGCCACCACCGAGGTCGAATCCAGTGGGCCCCTTCTTCGCGGTCTTGCCCCCAAGAACGGTGGTAGCGCCGACGCCGAACTTGCGGTTCAGGGCGGCGATGCGCGAATCGACTTCCGCCTTTCGAGTGGTCGCTTCGCCGTTGCCGGGCTCGAGACGCAACGCCTGATCGAGAAGCTGAGAGGCCCTGGGAAGGTCGCGTGCGGCCATCGCCGCGCGTGCCTCTTCGAGAACACGCGGAACCTGGGACGTCGGCGCTGCCACAGTCGGCGCTGGAGCGGGCGCTACAGTGCGGTTGACCGGCGTCGGGGTGGCCTTCGGGGTGGGCGTCGAACGGGGCGTAGGCGTCACACGCGGGGGAGGCGTGGTGGCGGCTCGAGGCGTGGGTGGGACCGGAGCGGCCACGGGAGGCGCGGGTGTGGCTTCGACGACAGCAACCGGGGTGGACTCCGGGGTTGCTTCGGGATGAGCGGTCGCCTCTGAAGTGGCGAGGGTAACCGGAGTCGCCACAGGCGTTGGAGGCATAGGCGTAGGCGCAGGTGCCGAGGGCCGAAGCAAGAAGAAACCCGCAATGGCGAGCACGACGAGCATGCCGAGCCCACCCAGCACGAAGGGAGTACTCGACGTCGTGCGAGCCGGTGGTGGCGGAGGAGGCGGGGTACGCAACGCCGCGTCCTGCTCGACCGTTCGAATTTTCATCTTCGGGGAAGTAGCAGGCGGGCGCTTCATCGACCCCGAGGTAGGCGGCGCGGGGCGCGCAGGAGGAGGAGGCGGCGGCGGGACCGCTTCGGCGGACTCGGGCTCTACCGGTTCGGCGGGCTTGGCGGGAGCGGACTCCCACGCCGACGCGTATTCGGCTGGGGCGGCGGGCTCCGAAAGCGAAGATGCCATCTGCCACGGTGCGGGCGGAACCGTCTTGGGAGTTTCGACCGGCGGCGGAGTCGGCTGCATGTCGTCGTCGAAGGGAGACTCGTAATCCACGGGGTCCAAGGGAGACTCGTGATCCACGGGCGCCTCGAACTCGGCGAACAGAGGTTCTTCGTGAGGCTCGACCAGAACGGGCTCCTCCTCGTCGGCGAACACGGGCGCTTCGACATCGGCGGCAGGCTCGAATTCATGCGCCTCGACCGACTCAGCCATCTCGACTGCGGCCACCTCTTCCAGCACCTCTTCCTGCTCAACCGCAACAGGCTCGGGCTCGGGTGCTTCCTCTACCTCTTCGACCATCTCCATTTGGTCGTTGGAAGCAAAGTCGTCGGCTTGCACCTCTTCATGAAAGAGTTCCCCCGAAGGAGACACGCTCTCTCGCACTTCGGGCTCAGCTGTCCACGCCGCCGCCGTGGGAATCGCGTTAGCCGACCCGCCGACATCGCCCAACGTGAACTGGAGCATCAAGGACGTGGAGCCGCCGGGTTCGCCAATCCAGACGAAGTCACCGGAGCGCAGCAAACCGTCCCCTAAGATCACGTCGTCATTAACGCCGACAATCCCGTCAACGCGATAAATCGTGGCTCCACTGATCTCAACCACGATCTTCGCGTGCTGACCCTCAACACCGTCGGCCTCAATCCTGACGTTGCACTCGGGCCCGCTTCCGATCAGGCCTTCGATGCCGCGGAACTCGAAACGCCGTCCCTTGAGCGGTCCACCAAGGATTTGAAGCGATGAGGGTTGCGCCATCGCGCGACGATACCGTAAACCAGTGCGGCGTTGGCGGAGTTGCGCACCGCTGACAACCCTTCGGGGAGCCGCGCTAACCTGACTCTGCCCATGCCACCACGAACCAATCCGGACGAGCCGCCTCAGTACCTGCTTCCCGCTCCGGCCGACGCCCAGTTCCAGCTCGAAGCCGACTTCACACCCAAAGGCGACCAGCCCCAGGCCATCGGCGAGCTGACGAGCGGGCTGCTGAAGAGCGAAAAGGATCAGGTCCTGCTCGGCGTCACCGGCAGCGGTAAGACCTTCACCATTGCCTCCGTCCTGGCGAACGTCAACCGACCGGCACTCGTGCTCGCCCACAACAAAACGCTCGCGGCACAGCTCTATCAAGAGTTCAAGGGCTTCTTTCCGAAAAACGCCGTCGAGTACTTCGTCAGCTATTACGACTACTACCAGCCGGAGGCCTACGTTCCGCAGTCCGACACGTATATCGACAAGGAAGCGACCATCAACGAAGAGATCGAGAAGATGCGCTTGTCCGCCACGCGTAGTCTCTTCGAACGGCGTGACGTCATCATCGTGGCTTCTGTCTCGTGCATCTACGGTCTCGGTTCGCCGGAGGCGTACTACGGCATGTTGTTGTTCCTGCGCCAGGGCGACACCCTGGATCGCGGAACCATGCTGCGCAAGCTGATCGAAGCGCGTTACGACCGCAACGACTTCGAACCGGCGCGGGGAACGTTCCGCGTGCGGGGGGACGTGATCGAGATCATGCCGGCGTACGATGACTTCGGCATTCGAGTCGAACTCTTCGGAGACGTGATCGAGACGATCACCGAGTTCGATCCCCTGACTGGAAAGGCGCGGCAGAAGCTGGCCCAGGTCGCGATCTATCCCTCGTCCCACTATGTGACACCGCGGCTGCGCCTGGAGCGCGCGATTCATCAGATCGAGGAAGAACTGGCCGAATACGGACCGAAGCTCGACGCTCAGGGCAAGTTCCTCGAAGCCCAGCGCATCCGACAGCGCACCGGCTTCGACCTCGAGATGCTTCGCGCCACCGGTCACTGTCACGGCATCGAGAACTACTCCCGCCATCTCTCCGGACGCGCGGCCGGCGAGCCGCCGCCGACCCTGATCGACTACTTCCCCAAGGACACCGTCGTTATCATCGACGAATCGCATCAGAGCGTGCCCCAGGTGCGCGGCATGTTCTTCGGCGATCGTCAGCGCAAGACCACGCTCGTGGACTACGGATTCCGCATGCCGTCCGCCATCGACAATCGGCCTCTGAACTTCGAGGAGTTCGAACAGCGCATCGGTCAGACCATCTACGTCTCCGCGACTCCCGGGCCGTATGAGATGACGCGCACCAAGGGCGCCTTCATCGAACAGGTCATCCGTCCGACCGGCTTGATCGATCCCATGGAGGAAGTACGTCCGGTCAAGGGTCAGGTCGACGATCTTCTTGGCGAGATCCGCGCGCGAGTGGCAAGCAAACAACGCGTGCTCGTCACCACTTTGACCAAGCGCATGGCCGAGGATCTCACTGAGTACTACGCCGAACTCGGGGTGAAGGTGCGCTATCTCCACTCCGACATCGACGCCATTGAACGGGTGGAGATTCTGCGCAGCCTGCGACTCGGCGAGTTCGATGTGCTCGTCGGCATCAACCTACTTCGTGAGGGTTTGGACCTGCCCGAGGTGTCTCTGGTCGCGATTCTTGACGCGGACAAGGAGGGCTTCCTTCGTTCAGCCGGTTCGTTGATCCAGACCATCGGACGCGCGGCCCGCAACGTGGACGGCAAGGCGATCCTCTACGCCGACAAAATGACCGACTCCATGAAAAACGCTCTGGCCGAGACCGCACGCCGCCGGACCATTCAGCAGGAGTACAACGTCGCCAACAACATCACGCCCGAGACCGTGCGCAAGAGCCTGGGTCAGTTACTCAGCGTGGGTGATGAAGCCATCAGAAAGGCGGAGGAGAAGGAAGCGCTTAAGGGCAAGATCGACACGACCAAGTACCGGACGCCGGATCAGATCGAGCGCGGCATCAAGGACATCGATCGGCTCATGCGCGAGGCAGCGCGTGCGTTGGACTTCGAGGAGGCCGCGAAGTATCGCGACAAGATCAAGGACCTTCGGGCTCAGCTTGCCCGAAAGGCCTGAGCGCCTCGCTACGCGGTGGCCTGAACCGCTTGCACGGCGCCGGCCGGATTCGTATCTGACGGGGTCAGTCGCTCGACCGCATCAGCGAAAATTCGGTCGAGAAGCTGCGGCATCGTCTCTCTAGACAAGGTGAGGATCCAGCTCACCGACGTCTCGCCGTCGGTCGAGAGACCGCAGTTACAGTTCGCTTCCAGAACCACGAACTCGCCCGAGCGTTCATCGCGGCGGATGTCGATGCGGCCGTAGCCTTTGCCGTCAAGTGCAACGTATGCGGATCGCGCGAGCGTCATGAGATCGTCCGCCCACTCTCCAGGCGCGCTTTCGTAGTGCGCGATCGGCTTGCGATCCGGCAGCGCCTCCTCCGTCTCGTACTTCTCCCAATAGCGGTCGTAGGACAGAAGACGTTCGTGCGTGGGCAGGGCGGAGTGAAACACTCGCTCGACCGGCGGATAGACGTACACACCGTGGGGTGCTTCCCGGTCGGACGCGCACAGGACGGTGAACTCGCGTCCAGGAATGAATCGTTCCGCGAACACGCCTTCGTAGTAGCTCTCCTCCTCGCGCTCCCCCGCCAGAGCGGATGCGGCCTGAGCCACGCACGCTCCTTCATCCTTGACCACCGACTTGATGGAAATGCCAAAGCTCGCGGCCGAGACATCGGGTTTGATGATCAGGGGATATCCCAATTCGATGCCCGCACGCATCCCGTCTTCGGCCGCGCGTGTGATCGCAACGAAGGGCGACGTCGAAACCTTGTGATTCAGCAGCCGCTGCTTCATCAGGGTCTTCGGAGTCGTCAGTTCATAGAAGGCGGTATCGGCGCCGGTGAACGCAACACCACTCGCTTCGAGGGCGCGTACGGTCTTGATCCCGGGATAGCCGTCGACTTCGATCCCGTCACACAGATTGAAGACCACCACGGGATGGCTCAACGCCAGTTCCTGAACCTTCGCGATCTCCGCGGCTGACGTCTCAGGAGTCACTTCGACCCACGTATGCGCGGCGCCAAGAGAATTCATCCAGCCGGCGACTTCCATCTTGAACTCGGGCGTTCCGTACGTGACGCTCTCCGGACCGGCCGCAGTCATGCGGTAGGGAGTGAAAACAAGGATGCGGTAGGAACTCCAGTCGCGAATCACGGCGGGATCTTACGTTCGCAAAGGGTCGTTGGCGCGCCACTCAATCAACCGTCACTCCATCGACAATGATCGGAAGCGTGAGAGACGACACAGCATGGTCGAGTCGCGCGAGCGCTTCCTCACGTGTCTCTCCACGGGTTAAGACCGCGCCGAGCCAGTCGGGAGCGTGGGTCTCAATCCCTGCGACCTGGTCGCCCTCGAAGATCCATGGCCTCGCCGAGACCACGTCCGCGTGCTCAGCCACGTGACTCAGGAAGCCATCGCGCGCGACGGTTCCCGACCGAGGTGCCGGTAAAAGCGACTCGGCCACGAAGCACGCGGGCGGCTGCGCTGCAGGCCTTAACGGCACACGCAGACACGTACGCAGCCACTGCTCGATCAAGTCGACACGCCAGACCTCGCGATGGATGTCGGTCGTGGAATAGCCGCCGAGGCGTCCGTTGACTTCGATCATGCGCGGGCCATCGACCGTCCGCTTGACCTCGACATTGAACGCGCCATCACGGAATGCCATCGCGCGCACACAGGCCGCTGCGTGCGCAATGAGCTCCTCCTCTTCGCTTGCGTTCAGATCGGTAGGCGCGACCCGACGGACATCGCGAAGTCCGCAGGGATCAAGATCGTCGGTTGCGTGAGCGTACTTAACGTGCCCCTCTTCGAGAAGAAGATCAACGTCAAACTTCGGGCCCTCGATCCAAGACTCAAGAATGAGATGCGGCACGCCGGACCACATCAACTCAAACCAGTAGCGGTCACTGCTCAGGGACGAATTCCCTTTCGACGCAGCCGATGGTGAGGCAGCCATGACTTCGAGATAGCGCTGCCTGAGTTCGCTCGCGTTGCTCACCCGATACGTCTGAACGGAACCAACCCCGGACACGGGCTTGAGCACTGCAGGAAATCCCACGACATCCGCGGCGTCCTGAAGATCCGCCTCCGATTCGATGCGGGCGAATCGCGGGCCGGTGATTCCTGCAGCGGCACAGGCGTTGCGGGCGCGATGCTTGTCGCGCGCCGTGTCGGCGGCCTGGATCGAATGGAACGGCAGGTTCAGGTCGCGAGCGATCCGCGCGGCGAAACCACCGGCGAACTCGTCGATCGTCCCGAGCGCGTCAAAGGCGAGTCCCGTCGCTCTGACCGCCTCCGTCGCTCGTTCGGCGAAGGTCGGGAAAGGCGCGAGATCGACGACCAGATGATGCTCGATCGGCCGATCGGCGCCGGTTTCCGCCTTCATCCAATGATCCGGTCCATCGATCACGACGAGCCGCACGCCGAGCTCCCGCGCGTGCTCGTAGATGTGCCGCTTGCTTCGATAACTTCCGAAGACGACGAGCAATCGCTTGCCCCGCAGATCCTCCTTCACGCGGCAAGTCTGCCTCAGCCATTAGCATCCACGCCAATGAAAGACCGATTGTTGAAGGAGCGCTGCCTGCGCCTGAAGCTGATCCTGACCGACGTGGACGGCGTGATGACCGATGGCTCGGTCTTCATCCTGCCCAATGGTGAAGAGGCCCTCGTGTTCAATGTGCGCGATGGCTTCGGCATCATCATGGCCCACGCCGCCGGAATCGAAACCGGCATCATCACCGGTCGGGCTCACAAGACGGTGACCCAGCGCGCGCGTTCGCTCAAGATGGCGGTGGTGAAACAGGGCCGGCTCGACAAGCTCACTGCGTTCAACGAAATCCTCGGGGAGAAGAACCTGCAAGCTCATGAAGTCGCCTACATCGGCGACGACTATGCGGACCTTCCGGTTATTCAGCGTGCCGGCTTGTCGGCAGCACCCGCGGACGCGGTCAATCCCGTGAAGGAAGCCGCATTCATGATCCTTCAGCAGCCGGGCGGACGCGGCGCCCTGCGCGAGTTCATCGAGGCGATTCTGATCTCGCGCGAGGAACTGGTTCCCACACTCGCCAAGCTGGAGATTGAGCTGCCGGAGTAGCCCACTGCGAGCAGCCGTGCGTCAGCCCTAGAGAGGTCCGCTCCCCAGACTGCTAACAACTAGCGAGCGGCGGCGCGCGCTTTGATCTCTTCGGCCAGCTTGTCGGCGAGCGAGAGCGTGTCCTCGCGGGACCCGCTCGTGTCGATCACATAATCGGCGTCCACTCTCTTCTTCTCAAATGGCAGTTGTGCGGCGATCCGTTTCCGCGCTTCGTCGATGGCGCATCCCTCGCGTTTCATCAGCCGGTCAATCTGAATCTCTGGTGCGCAGCCAACCACTACGAAGAAGTCGAAGCGCGAGCGTTGGCCGGTCTCGATGAGCAACGCCGCTTCCGTCACCACGGCGGCTACTCCACTCTCCGCCATCCCGGCAAAACGGCGGGCTTCTTCGTCGCGAATCTTCGGATGAACGATCTGGTTGAGCCGTTCACGCGCCTCAGTATCCGCGAAGACCAAGGCGCCCAGCACTTTGCGATCGATCTCTCCATCCGGTCCGAGGACGCCCTCACCGAACGCCTGGACCACCGGCTCGAAGGCCTCATGTCGTTTGCGCAGAACTTCGTGGCCGACCTTGTCGAGGTCGATCACGGGAATGCCGCGGTCTTTGAGCCGGCGCGCGACCGTGGTCTTGCCCGAAGCGATCGAACCGGTCAGGCCGACGCGCAAAGGTGCGGGGGACACTGCTTCAGGCAAAGAGCTTCGCCCCTTTGAGGGTGTTGGACATCAACATAGCGATGGTCAACGGACCGACCCCACCCGGAACCGGAGTGAGCGCAGAGGCGACTTCGGAAACAGAAGGCCAATGCACATCGCCCACGACTGAGCCTTTGGTCGGATCGAACTTGGCGAGGCGCGCCGACGACAACATCTTGCGTGCGTCAATCTCCGAGATGATGCGATGAATGCCCACGTCGATTACCACGGCGCCCTCACGAACATGCTCTGCCCGGATCAGGGCGGGCTTGCCCGCGGCGGCAATCAGGAGGTCGGCGGTGCGGGTCAGGTCCGCAAGATCCCGGGTGCGTGAATGAGCGATGGTGACAGTCGCATGCGCGTGCAGAAGAAGGAGTGCCATGGGCTTGCCCACGATGTCGCTGCGGCCCACGACGACCGCGCGCTTCCCCGCGATCTCGATCTTCTCGCGCCGCAGCATCTCCATCACGCCTGCCGGAGTACAGGGGGCGAAGCGGACACGGCCTTGGGAGAGCAGGCCGACGTTCTCCGGATGAAACCCATCGACGTCCTTGCGCGGAGAAACGGCGTCGAGCACGCGGATCGCATCGACCTGCTTGGGCAGGGGCAGCTGAACCAGGATGCCGTGAATCCTCGGATCGTGGTTGAATCGCTGAACAACCTCAAGCACTTCATCCGTGGTCGCAGTCGCAGGCAGGCGCTCGGTCACGTGATGAAGGCCGAGTTCTTCGCACGCCTTGGTCTTGCTGGAGACGTAAATGTGGGACGCAGGATCATCGCCCACGAGAAGAGCGCCCAGGCCGGGACGAGGGCCGCCGCCCTCGACGAAGCTCAAAGTCTCCAAGCGGACTTCCGCGCGGATCTGTCGCGCGATGGATGCACCGTCGAGAATACGTGCGGTCATGCGGGGCGCGATGTTATCCCGCGGCCGACCAAGGCGGACTTCAGGTTGCGCGCCGCTGCATCCGGATCTTCGGCCTTCATCAATTCGGAGATCACGGCGATGCCGGAGGCGCCCGCGCGGGTGACGTCCGCGGCGTTCCCTCCATTGATCCCGCCGATGCCCACGATTGGGAGGGTGGTCTTCCCCGCCGTCCAAGCCACGAACGACAGGCCGACCTCCGGATCCGGGTTCGCCTTGGATGTCGTCGCGAAAACCGGCCCGACGGCAATGTAATCGACCGGTGCTTCGCAGGCCTTTTCAAATTGTCCCTGGTTGTGGGTCGAGACGCCGATCAAACCACCCGGCATCAATGAGCGAACATCAGCCGGAGCCATGTCCTCCTGGCCGACGTGGACGCCATCCGCGCCGACGATGCGCGCTATATCCGGCCGATCGTTGATGAAGAGAAGGACGCCGGCCTCGGTCGTCGCGACGCGCAACTCTTCTGCGCCGAGGAGGGCCACCGCGTCCGTCAGTCCCTTGAAGCGCCACTGCACGAGCGACGCTTTGTCCGGTCCAGCGAGCAGGCGCACCCAATCGGTCAACGATCGCGAACCGACCATCGATGCGTCGATGATGGCGTAGAGAAACGGCGCCGCCTTCAGAGTCACGCGATCGACAGCCTGCGTGGGCGGCGGCACTCGATGGTCAGATCGCCGCGGTGCGCTTGAGGAACCGCTCCATGAACGCGGTATCGAGCTTGCCGGCGATGAACTCCGGATCGTCCATGATCTGCCGCTGAAGCGGAATCGTGGTCTTGATGCCTTCGACAACCATCGCGTCGAGCGCGCGGCGCATGCGGGCGATCGCTTCGTTGCGATCCTTGCCAAAAGTCATCAGCTTCGCGACCATGCTGTCGTAGTGTGGAGAGACGAGGCAGCCTTCATGCGCGAACGTATCGACGCGCACGCCCGGGCCGCCCGGCGCCCAGAAATGCTGAATCAATCCAGGAGACGGCGCGAACGTCCGCGGATCCTCGGCGTTGATGCGGCACTCGATCGCGTGACCCTGCAACACAATGTCGGCCTGACGGAACGAAAGCGCCTGCTCGGCCGCGACGAGGATCTGCTCTTTCACGAGATCGCGCCCGGTGACGAGCTCGGTGACGCCGTGCTCGACCTGGATCCGCGTGTTCATCTCCATGAAGTAGTAGTTGCCCTGCGCGTCGAGAAGGAACTCGATGGTCCCGGCATTTGAGTAGTTCACCGCCGCCGCCGCGTCGGTTGCGGTCTTGCCCATCCTGCGGCGAAGCTTCTCGTTCATTAGCGTTGCCGGCGACGGCGCTTCTTCGATGAGCTTCTGATGGCGGCGCTGGATCGAGCATTCGCGCTCATGAAGCGTGACGATGTTGCCGCGCTGGTCGGCCATGACTTGAATCTCGATGTGACGCGGCTGCTCGATGTACTTCTCGATGTAGAGATCGGGCACCCCGAAGGCCGCGACCGCTTCCGCCTGGGCCGCGCGGAAAGCGCTCGAGAGGTCCTTGGCTTCACGGACGATGCGCATGCCGCGTCCGCCCCCGCCGGCAGAGGCCTTCACGATGACCGGGAAACCGATGTCGCGTGCGACGCCCACCGCCGCCTCTTCACTTTCGAGCACGCCGGGCGAGCCGGGAACGACCGGCACGCCCGCCTTGATCATCGCTTTCTTGGCGCGACTCTTGTCGCCCATGAGCTTGATGGCCTGGGGAGAAGGGCCGATGAAGGTGATGCGGCAGGCTTCGCAGACTTCCGCGAACTTCGCCGATTCCGCGAGGAATCCGTAGCCTGGATGAATCGCGTCGGCGCCCGTGATCTCAGCCGCGCTGATGATCGCGGGAACGCTGAGGTAGGAATCCTTTGACTTCGCGGGGCCGATGCAGATCGCCTGGTCGGCGAACTTCACGTGAAGCGAGTTGCGGTCAGCTTCGGAGTAGACCGCGACGGTCTTGAGACCGAGCTCCTTGCAGGCCCAGATGACGCGGAGGGCGATCTCGCCGCGGTTGGCAATCAGTACTTTCTTGAACATCTATCGTTTGCTCGAAGGCCCCGTCGTCGGATGGTGGCTCACCGTCTCCGCTTCGCGACCCGCTTGACCTGTGCTCAAGCCGTCTTGATCGTGAAGAGCGGCTCACCGAACTGCACGGGATGGCCGTTCTCGACATGGACCTTGAGAATCTCGCCCGCGACATCGGCCTCGATCTCGTTCATGAGCTTCATGGCTTCGATGATGCACAGGACCTGGCCTTTGCGCACGGTGTCGCCCACCTTGGCGAAGGGTGCAGCGGTCGGGTCGGAGGCGCGGTAGTAGGTGCCCACGATGGGAGACTTCATTTGATGATGCGAGGGGTCTACCGCAGGGGGGGCGATCGCGGCGACGGGGGCAACAGACGCAACCTGAGCGACGCCAACCGGCGATTGGCCGGCGGGAAGGGCACCGGCCACTTCCCCGCGACGAACGCGGACCTTTTTCCCTGCCTCTTCGAGCTCGACTTCGACGACGTCAGTCCCCGCGATCATGGACAGGACGGACTTCAGTATTTCAAGTTCCAATGGAATCATCACTCCCTAGAGCGCCGCAAGGAAGCGGAGGCAGCAACGAGGGTGCCTCGGTTCCACGGCGGAACGAAGCTAGACCTTACGCGAACTCGCGCTCAAGTTCGAGTCCGGCCATGCGCAGGTGAAAACGAGCGCGGCCGGTGATGGCGTCAGGCTCGAGGAGAGCCACCAGGTAGTACTCGGCGGTGATCGCGACCAGCAGAGCCGTGGTCTTTTCGGTGCCGATCTGGAGTTCGCGGAGCGCGCCGAGGCCGTGTTCCTTGGCCATGCCGACGACGGTCCGTAGGACGGTTGTGTACTCGCTGGCAAGGCTCTGCGCCGCCTCATCGCTGCGAACAGATTTGCGCGCGACTTCGATGCCCTCCGTGTCCGTCAGAGTCACGAACCGAATCTCGGGAACGCGAGTGACGACCTGTTCCAACGCGGAGTCAAAAACGCTCATGGCTGTTCTCCTGGTCGCGGCCGCGCTGCGCTAAAACGCGCCTCGCTCGGTGGCTCGTTGCTGGATGGCTTCTCGCTCGACCGCATTCAACAGGGCCTTGAGGGAAACGATGGTGTGTTCGTGGATTTCGGATCGGGAACGCGGACGGGAGGCAGGGGCCCGGGTTGGTGATGCCGGTTCTACCACCCCTGCGGAAGCGACGGGCACAACGACAGATTCGACGCGGGACGGCTGACTTGAAACGGCATCGAACCTGGACTGCGCCAGGACGTTGTCCGGCTCATCCTTGAGGACTTGCGACAACACGGCACTCGCCTCGGCCTTCAATCCCTGCTGAAGATAGAGGTCGGCCAGAGTCACGCTGGTCAATGGAATCGTCTGGGCACCATCGTTCTGATCGACGGCAGCGAGAGGCGGATACGCCTCGACACCTGCCGGCTCCGGCATCGGAGCGTCGGGCGTGGGTTCGGGTGACGTCTCCTCGGTCGTGACGACCTCGGGCAACGGCGCGAGGGTTCGCACTTCGAACGGCTCAATATCCGCTCCGGTGCGTGCGACTTCGACCGCCTCGGGCGAGGCGACCTCGGTGGAAAGCTCGGACGACGACGCGATCTCCGGTATCTGGCTGAACGCGAAGGTCTCGGCCTGTCCGAAACCGATGGTCTCTGCTAACCCGGGCTCATCCTCTTTGATTTCCGTGACCGCTTTGATTTCCGTGACCGCGGCGGACACGGCACTCGGGCTATCCGTCGCCCCGAAGTGCATGAGCTCTGCAATGTTCAACGAACCCGGGCTGAGCGTGCCAGACGAAAGGTCGCGATCGAGGGCTTCCAAAACCGCCGGAGCGGGCAGATGCGCGGGGGGATGAGGCAAAATCGGCGACGCGGCCGGGCTGTCGAAGACGGAGGGAGGTTCTGAAACCTCCGAGGGGCCGGCAACGGGAATGGCCGCGGCCTGGGGCAGCGACGAGAAAGCCGCAGCCGCGACGCGGATCTTGAGTTCGCCGATCTTGTCGAGGAGGCCCTTGTCGCCCGGCGCGAGCCGAAGGGTCTTCTCAAACTGTTCGAGCGCTGGAGTGATTTGACCCAGATCCTCAAGCGCCTCTCCGAGGAGTCGGCCCGCGAGAATGTTGTCGGGTGACGCCTTGACGATCTGGTCAAGTTCAGGATGCGCTTCCTGCGGAGAGCCCGAGTCGAGAAGCGCGCGCGCGAGGGTCAGCCGCGCGGAAGGATAGTTCGGATTCTTCTCCAGGCCCTTTCGGCAGATGCCGATGGCCTCCACAAACTTCCCTTCCTTGCGCAGCTCCTCGGCGAGCTGCGCGAACAGTCGGGAGGCGGGATCTTTCTCAAGCTTCTTCCGAAGCTCTGCGATACGTGGGTTTTCGTCCATGGAGTTGTGGTTGCTGGCCCGAAATGCCCTAAAACATCGAAGGCCCGGTGCCGTAGGAAGCCTACAACAGCCGGGCCGTCTTTGGGGGGGGATCTAGGAGACTAGGAAGCCTGCGCGGCAGAACGAATCAGGCTCGTGTCCACAGGGCGGTAGTCCGTGAGCTGGCCGGGAAGGGACTAGGGGACGACGGTGATCGTCTTCATGCACTGCGAGTAGCCGCCGGTGTCGCTGGTCACTGCGTGCGTCACAACGAATGTGCCCGCATTCGGAAAACCGTGCTGGACGTCGATCGTGCCTTCGCTGCCGTTGAATCCACCACTTCCATCTCCGAAGTAGAACTCGGATCGGACGATGAATCCAGGAGGGGCGACAGAAGACGTTGAGGTGAACCGGAGCACCGAGCCCTCCTTCACGACGGGATTGTTCGGAGCGTAGATGAAGTTGCAGGTAGGCGCGATGCCAGGTCCTTGCGGGAAGCGACGAGGTTCGGCGCTCTTCAACTGGATCTTCAGCGTGGTCAGGGGCGCGCCGTTGGCGTCCGTTCCGACCACCCGCGCTCCGATCACGACTTCACCGTTGCCGGTGAAGTCGCGCCGCTCGGGTGTGGTGTAAATGACCTGAGCGATGCCAGCTGCGTTCGTGGTAATCGTCGCCGATCCGTAAACTCTCGCCCCGGCCGCATTGGTGAGCGTACCAATCTCTGCCGTCGCACCGGTTCCGTCCGCGATCGTGAAAACGATGGGCCGGCCGGCGGCCGGTGCGCCGTTCTGATCCCGAACCACGGCGCGAATGACCGAAGTCTGGATGCCGTCAGCAAGCAGTATGTCGGGCAGCGCGAGCATCTGAAGAGAGATCCCCAGCTCGGAGGGCCCGATCAACGACGCGGGAGTCTCGACTCTGTCGAGACCGCAACCCTGGAGGGTAAGACCGCAGGCGACCAGGCCCGCAACGATCGAATTTTTCATTTTAGTGCTCCGCATGAAAGCTCTTTTCTGTTCTTCAACTAGTTATGTGGAAGAACCGTAGTCCGCGAAATCGATCTGAAGGTTGCCCGTGGCCGTGACCGGAGTGCCTGAGATCGTCTTGCCGTAGATCGTGATCTCCGCGAACATCGTGATGACCAAAGCGCCGCCCAGAGTGTCGGATGTCACCCCTCGCAGATTACGAAGCGGTGGCTCGAGCTTCGCCTGGGCACGGACCACTTCGATGTTCAGCGTGGTCAGGCCGCTGCTTGCCACATCGATCACCGAAGTGACCAATCCAGAGATCGTGAAAGGCACATCCTGCCCTTCGACTCCGCGACCATCAGAGCGTCGGTAGCGCACCTCGTAATGATCCACGATCACCGCGCTGGGCACCGATGGAATGGTCGCCACATTGGGGTTCTTGAAGCGGACGGCGATTCCGACGGCCGCGCTGTCGGAGACCACCGTACCGTTGGTCAGGACGTCTGACTTGAGGGGCATGCCGCCATTGATGTCGGCGATCAGGAACAGAACGGGAGAGGAGTTCCCCGTGGTGTAGTTCGCGGAACACCCCGTGACCGTCACAGTGACGGCCAGCAACGCGGCCCGGAGCATGGTTGAACGCGTGAATGAGCGATTCATTTTTCTGTTTCCCCTTCTTAACGCACAATCCTGGGCGTGATGAAGATCAGGAGTTCGTTGTTGGTGCTCTGCGTAGAGCTGTTCTTGAACAAGAGGCCAAGAACAGGAATCTGCGACAAGAACGGAGTGTTCTGCCTGGCAAGCGTCTCCTGGCCCTGATAGATGCCACCGATGACCGTAGTGGCTCCATCCTTGACGAGGACGGACGTGGACGCCGACTGAGTGTTAATCGGCGGAACCGCGGCCGCGCCGGTCCCGACCACGCGGCCGAAGTCGGGAGACGAGTTATCCACGACGACCTGCATGAAGACAGTTCCAGCATCAGTGATCTGCGGGGTGACCTTCATCGAGAGGCCGGCGTCCTTGAAAGCAACCGTGACGGTTCCATTGGAGACGGTCTGGTAGGGAATCTGCACGCCCTGCTTGATTTCCGCCGCCACCTTATTCTGCGTGGTGATGCGCGGCGTCGAGATGATGCGTGCGCGGCCTGAGTTCTCGGCGGCGGTCAAGGCTGCGTCGAGGTTGAAGCTGCCCAGGATGTTGCCCAGGGAAATTCCGATACCACTGTTGACGCCAGCGGCGGGCAGGTTTACCAAGTAACCACGGCCTGCAGTTCCGATGCCGGCATTGCTCGCGAGCGTTCCCTGATCGGCAGGAAGGCCGCCCGTGCTGTTCACACCCTGACCGTTCAGGACGACCGCGTTCGGGAAGCCGAGGTTCGTCGTGTTGCCGAGCTGAGGAATCTGCTGCTGGAGGAAACCCCACTGCACGCCGATCTGTCGGGAGAAGTTGCGGGTCGTCACCACAATGCGAGCTTCGATCTCAACCTGGGCACTTGGACGATCCAGCTCAATGATGAGGCGTTGCGCGGCGGCGACGCGATCTGGAAGATCCTTGATGACGTAGACGTTGCCCGTTCCGAGCGGAGTGAAGGTGCCGCGGTCGGAGAGGATCGTCTTTTCAATCACGGTCTTGACCTGGTCGGTGTCGAGGTAGGAGAGACGCGCGGGCGGGGTGGAGACAAGGTCGCCCGCGAGTTCTTTCTCCTTGGCGAGCTGCTTCAGCTTTTCAACTTCGGCCTTGAGCGTGTCGAGGCTGGCGATACGGACCACGTTGCCATCGATAACGCAGCCGAGGTTCTGAGTCTTCAAGACCAACGAGAGCGCCTGATCCCAGGGAACTTCCTTGACCGTGAGGCTGACCTTGCCGCCGATGCCCGGGTTCACGATGATGTTGAGACCGGAGATCTCCGACATCAGGCGGAACAGGTCGATCAGATCGCCATCCTTGAAGTCGAGGCTGACCGGGTCGCCCAGGAAGGGCGGTTCGCCGCAGGTCCGCGCAGCCGCGCGGACCAGGGTGGCGGTCGTCGGAACCATTTGAGAGACCGCCTGAGCGATCGGCTCAATGCTGACGCTCGACTTCATGCTCGCGCCCATGGTGACGGCGGGGGTGATGTTCGTGCTCTGGATCGAACGCGGAGCTTCGAGTGCTACCGGTTCTCTCTGCTGGACCATCGTGGTGTGGGGGGTGCTGACGGGCGTGGTGACGAGTTCGGCCGGAGCGGCAACGGTCGCTCTGGCGGGAGCCCCGAGCAGGGATGCAGTGGCAGGAGCGCCTTCACCGAAGATGATCGACACCCCGGTCGCGTCGGGAACTAGGTGATAGGGAGTCGAGCCTTCAACATCAAGGACCAGACGGGCGACGCGCGGAGGGGCAGCGCTGAACTGCGCCAGGCGAAGTCCCTTCACCGGGCCCACCGCGGTCGGCAGAGGCTGAGAGCGTGTGGTGACGACATCCGGGAAGTCGACGACAATGCGGCCCGGATTCTTTAAGAAGAAGGTCTCAGGACGCAGCGACCCGTTTCCTTCCACGTGATAGCCGACGCGATCGCCTTCGAGCTTCGTCACACCCGAGATGCGGGTGGCGCGTGGCGCCAATTGGTCAGGCTTAGCCATGGCCGCCCTGTCCGAGGAACCCTTGGCGTTCGAGGCAGCCTTGGCGGGGACCGGGTTGCGCATCGGTTCGTTCATCATTGGCATTGGCGGCATTGGCACGGGAGCGACTGGAGCGGGAGCCATGAGCGCATCAGTCGGAACCGCAATGGTCTTCCCGGCGGAAGGGCGGGACACCGTAATCACGACGTCGTTGCCCGCCTCTTCAACTGTGAACGGAGCGAGTGCCGCGAGACGGACCTCAACGCGAGCGGTGGTGCGACCGTCGCCTCGGGCCAGGCTAGAAACTCGAAGGGATTCGACTTCGCGCGTTGCCACTTCGAGCCGGGCGGGAAGCCTGGACGAATCAGCGTCTGCGATGTCGACGACCAACGTGAGCGGGTCAGGGCTGTGATGAGTGAAGGTCGGCCTAGCCGAACCTGCAATCACTAACCGGGTGGACGAATCCCCAGTCTCCTGCCGCAAGTCCGCGAGGACTGTGCGGGCCGCGACTGTCGCCTGCCGAGCTTGCGCTGGAAGCGCCAGGACCCCAAGGGCCAGGCCGATAGATAGCGAAATTGCAACCCTCATTTGTTGCTCTCCTCTTGAGACGAATTCAGAAGTCTCCGAACGTCGCGACTTTTAGC
>JBDSLN010000208.1:0-2781 GCA_039916365.1 Vicinamibacteria bacterium | reverse complement strand
GTCCACGACTCGATTCAGTTCGCAGGGCGGAAAATCGTCGCCAAGCAGGTCGCGTCCGTTGTCGGTCGCGATCAACTCCGGGGGCGCGTCGCTTCGGACATCGAGCTTCCGCCAGGCGAATCCGACCGAGTTGCGCAATCCGCCCGCGAAGACTCTTCCCTGCCAGGTCGTCGGGTCATAGCGAAGGATCGCGGCGCGCCGGTTGTCCGACTCGATACAGACGTTGCAGCTCGATCCGACCGACACGTACAGAAAACCATCCGGCCCGAAGCCGATGGTCCGCGTCCAGTGATTGCCACCAGAGGGCAGGCCGGTGATCACACGCTCGAAGGCTCCGCTGGTTTTGCGCGAGGTGCTGTCGAACTGAACTCGACCCACCGCGGTCATCTCGGCCACGTAAAGGTAGCCATCGTGAAGGGCAAGTCCATGAGGCCGATCGAGACCCGTGAGCAGCGGGGCCGATCCATCCGAGACACCGTCGTGATTGGAATCGTTGAACAGCAGGGTGATCCTGCCTTCGCGAGGCTGGCTCACAATCACGTCGCCCACCGAAGTCACGCGAAGGAAACGCGCGTTGCTCAGACCGGTCGCGAACCGCGTGATCGTGAAGCCCGCCGGGAGTTGAAGGCGGTCGACCGACCCATCGGGCGCGGGCCCCGCGGCCTTGCCCATGAGCGCCTGCAGGGGAACATTCACCGCGAATCGCTCAGGGAGCCAATAGCCACGGGTGAGGACTGCGACAATCAACAGGGCGATGAGCGCCAGGGACCCGCGAAGCAGGAATTTGATAACGCGCATCGTCAAAAGCTCCCGCTCGCGCCGCCGCCGCCGAAGCTTCCACCTTCGCCTTGAAACGCGGCCGGCGCAGACGGTGCCTGAGCTGAGGGTGTAAACGAAGCCATGGACACCGCCGAGCGGATGACCGTGGTTCGGTTCTCATTGTCGAAAAGAGGGTCGGCAGTGAAGCCATCGCGCTCCCCGCCTGGTCCGGAGCGCAGCCACCTTCGCGTGCTCAACGCGAGGACGATACATGTGGCCCCGACTGCGATCAGAGCCGCCGAAAACGGCATCACGACCTGATACAGACGAATGGTCGCCAGTGAGGCCGCGATCAGCAGCATGCCTCCATAGATGAGAAGGCGTTCACGGCGCTTCCAGCCAAGAATCAGCAGGAAGGGCGGAAGAAGCGCGGTCGCGATCAGAGACGGCCAGCGAACACTGTCGGGCGACCTGGACGTTGTGGACGACGTCGATGCGTTCAACCACTCGATCGCGAGGTTGTCCCAGCTCCAAATGTGGATCGCCGCGTACAGGGCCAGCAACGCTATCGCACCTACGAGGGTCGCTCCCCGTCGCATCGCAGGAGCGAGTCTGGCGGATCGAGCGGCGCGGATCGACAGGGGAATGAGGGCCAGTGCGGTGACCATCCAGGTGAACCGACTCTGCGGGAACTGCGTCAGCAGGCCGAACCCCGCCATCGCAGCGCAGAGGAAGAAGATCCGCTCACCGAAGCGCCACGCGGCTACGCTGCACATGAACAGAATGGAACTGAAGACACGCACCGCTAGCCCATGCGCCGAATGATTGTCTTCGTTCACCAAGACGCTGGTGACGAGGAAGATCACGGCCAGCAGCGCGGTCGCGCTCTCGGATCCCGCATCGGAGTGTTTCATCGGGCCGCGCTGGATCTCTGTCAAAGCCGCCAGGACCACTCCCCAACCGAAGAAGAAGGTCCAGGCGCGCCCCCATTCCGGACTCAGAAACAAGGAGGACAGGCCGATCATCGCCCAGGCCGCGATGGTGGCGAAGATGAAGGCCAGCGTGCGGAGGGCCGGCCCGAAACGTCGTCGTGTGTCTGGATAGATTTCTACAATACGAGGGAGTACGGCGTCGCTGATAAAACCGGCGCGCTTCCAGCCGCGGGCCGCGTCACGCACCTCCTTCGCCCTTTGCGCCGCCGCGATCTCCGGGCTCATTCGTCCTCGCTCCTGGGAAAGCGGCGATGAATGACGGTCAGCCCCACGATGAGCACAATCGCAGACACCGCGATCAGGAAGAGGATGGAGATCGGCTCGTCCAGCGCTGCGAAGAGAAACGCCATGAAGCCCAGATAAGCGGCCAGGACGCCGAACACGAAGAGAGTGAAGCGACCCGCTCGCCAGGCAAAGGCCGCGAGACCACTGCCGACGATCATCAGAGCAAGGCGATGAAGCCCGGCCCCTTCGTCGCGCGCGATGCCCCAGGCGATCGATTGGAGGATGAGCAGCCACCCGAGATGCGTGGCGGTCGGCTCGAAGTGCGCCTTCAAGGAGCGGCGCTTGAGCCCTCGACCGATGGGGATGAAGAGCAGACCGCAGATCAGGGTGTTGAGGCGAACCGCGTCGGTGTCGTCAAAGAATCCGAAGACCGCCCGCTCGACGCTCGCCGCCGCCACACCGCGCCACGCCGCGAACGAGGTCAGCGCCAGGCCGAACAGCGTGCGTGAGTCGAATCTGAACGCGAGGGCTGCGTAGCCCAAGCTCACGATGAGGAGATGGAGCGACCAGGCGTCGCCCAGGGGCGAGAAGCGCGATTCGATGAAGGCAAGATCAGCGGCCGCAAGCAAACCGCCGAGAACGAGCACGTAGTCGAAGGCAAAGTGCGGCGCCGCTACTTCCGTTCGCGAGAACGGCCCGGCTTGACGCGAGACCCAGACGAAGCAAAGAGCCGCGACCAGACCGACGCCCAGTGCGATGGAAAGCGGTCCAAGATTCGCGATCTGCTCTTTGAAGAGCAGACCTG
>JBDSLN010000207.1:0-4516 GCA_039916365.1 Vicinamibacteria bacterium | reverse complement strand
TTGTCCTCTTCCGGCGAGATGTTCGTCGTCACCAAGGGCGAGCGCGGGCCGATCGCGGTCTATCGTCTGGGCGAGAAGCCGAAGCCCGGATCGAGCATCCAATTGCAGAAGGTCGGAGTCATTCAGGACGGTTCCGTGAGCCGCAGCCAGTGGATCACCGGCGCGAGCCAGTCGCCAGATGGAAAGTGGATCGCCATGCGCACTCATGCCGCGGTCTTGTTCTACGACGCGGATCGATTGATGAAGGGCGATCTGAAGTCGCCGCTTCGGTTCGATGCGACCTCGTTGCACGAACCGCAGGGCGAGGGGATCGCGCTCGGCGCGGATGGAAGTCTGTATCTGGCCGGTGAAGGTGGACGCAAGGGTGCGGCGGGCACACTTGCGACCGGTACCTGCAAGTTGCCGGCGTAGAGCGCCGCTAATTCAGCGCGCCGGGAGTGGCGAGTCCGAACGGGGGGATGACGGCCTGGAAACGGGATCCGTTCGCGGCAACCATGTTGTAGTGGCCTTCCATCGTCCCGAATGGCGTCTCAAGCGGACAGAAACTGGTGTACTCGAAAGACTGACCCGGCTGCAGCACGGGCTTCTCGCCGACCACACCCGGTCCTTCCACTGTCTCCACGTCGCCGTCGGCATCCTTGATGATCCACTTGCGTGAGATCAACTGCACAGGAACCGTCTCGTGGTTCGTGATCGTCACGGTGTAGGCGAAGACGAACTTGTTCGTCTGAGGATTGCTGCGCTCCTCGAGAAAGCGGGAGGTCACCTGCACTTTGACCCCGTTCGTGGTGGCTTCGCTCATCCTCAGATCCGCTCTAGAGGATGGACGAGAAGTGCTGACGGGATCTTTGGGTGGAAGAACGTGCTTTTGGGGGGCATCGATTCCGCTGCGTCGGCCACCGCCGCGATCTGGCGCAACGGAGTGGCGCGCATCAGGATGGCTGCGGCTCCCGGGTGTGCCTTGAGCTCAGATCTCGCATCGGCGAGCGAATGAACGAACTCGACCCTGGGATCGTTCAGGCCCAGATGTTTGAACCCGACTTCATGGAGGAAGTAGGTGTCCAGATCCTTCAGGCACTGGGGTGCCTCCTGTGGGAGTTCGTCTTCCACCCCCGGAGCCGACTCGCAAACGATGGCTTCACCGTCGGACCAGCAGATAGAGAAGGCGAAAGGCAGGGTGGAGTTTGCGACCTCTTTCGCGGCGCGCTCAAAACTGGCCACGGGACTCAGAAGGTACTTGCCTTCGAGCCGCGTCGTGACTTCCGCGGGTGAGGGAGCGTTGAAGAGAATCCGGTGGTACGGAAGAACCAGGAGCCCCTCGTCGCTCGGACAGAAGTAGCCGTAGGTCGTAGCACCCTCCGGTCCGACCTCATTCAGATAGCGCTGCGCGGTGGCGTAGCGATGATGCCCGTCCGCGATGTACGAAGGACCGCGGGACGCGCCGGCGACGAGCGCCTGCGCATCGTCCGGTTTCATCACCGCCCAGATCGTGTGAGCGACCCCGTCGTCGTCGGTGTACGTTGCAAGTACCGGATGCGTTTCCTTGGCTCGGGCCGCGGCCTTCGCGAAACCGAAGGCATCGGCGAAAAAGAGAAAGATGGGGGAAAAGTTCGCCTTCGTCGCCTTCAGAACGGAGAAGCGATCCTCCTTTGCCGGCCCGCGGGTTTTCTCATGAGGACGAACGGCCGGCGAGCCCTCAGGTTCGACCTTGAAACGCGCAAGAATTCCGCTGCGCACGAAGTCGCGGCCCTCCCACGAGAATCGCTGCTCCATCAGGTAGATCGCGGGTTCGCTGTCTTGAACGAGTGTGCCGTTGGAGCGCCACTGGCTGAAGATTTCTCCGATGCGGTCGTAGCCCTTAACGCCGTCGGCCGGATCCTTCAGGATCACGCGGACGATGTTGTCCTTGTGCCGCCCCAGCAGGTTCTGTCGATACTCTTCGGAGATGACGTCGTACGGCGGTGCCAGGAGGTGCTCCAGCGGCCCAAGGTGCTTCGGATAGCGAAGAGCTCGGAAGGACCGGATCTCCGGCGTCTCGGCGAAATTCTGCGAACCCATGCTTGTCATCCCAACGCCAGTAGTGAACCCTGACTAGGACTCGAGGTAGTTGACCTTGGTGCTGCCAAGCTGAATCACGTCGTTGTGCTTGAGGGCCGAGCGATCGATGCGGACGGAATTCAGGAGAGTGCCGTTGCGGCTTTTGAGGTCCACGAGCGCGTACTTGTCGCCGTCGAGTTCCACGCGGCAGTGGAAGCTGGAGATGCGCGGATCCTTCAGGACTAGGTCGTTGCGGGGATGACGGCCGATGGCGAAGGTGGTCGCGGTCAGATGCACATCCTCCACGCGGTCGTCGCTCGTGATGCGCAGCATCCATTTAACCGCCTTGACGGGCGGATCCATTTTAAGCGCCGGAAGCTGGGCGGTCGATTCGCTGCTCTTGAGGATTGGCTCAGGAACCTTGCGCGTCGCTTCGGCGGAGTCAGCGGCGGACTTCTTCGCCTCCTTCCCAGGGGCAGTCTTGGATTTGTCGGTTGTGCCACCGCGATCGCCGAGATCGAAGGGCGGCGGCACCGCCACCTGCGCCGGCGTCGGAGAAACGAGCTGTGGGCCCGCGGGTGTCAACGAAACCTTCCCGCTTTGAGCGCGCGACCCACGCTGGGCCGGCGAAAGATCCGTGATGTGCAGGGCGCACAGAACATGCATCGCGCTCAGTGCGGCGATCTCGTCCAGGCCCGAGCGTTTCACGATGTCATCAATTGTGGTCTCGCCGTTGACCAGCGCGAGCACCGACCGTTCGGCATCGCTCAATCCGCTCGTGTTGCGCGGCGCGCTTCGGGGCTTCAGGACGCCCTTGCGCGTGATGAACTCCTTCTGGAGGGATTCTCTCTGGCACTGACTGCGGAGGGCTTCCACGAGAAGGGTGGAGAAGTCGGGCGCGATCCGGCAAACCCAGGGCGGGGGGGGCACGCCGTCGTACACCGTGAAGGAGCCTGTGGTCCAGGTCGCGACGTCCCGAAGCGAGTCCAGGGCCAGGGCGCGGAGGTCTTTCTCGATGGATATCTCGGTGGCCATCAGCTCAGCGATCAACGCCTGGGGGATGCGATTTCCGCCGGCCTTCTGCCGTTCGAGCGCGAGCTCGATATCGCGCATCTTCGTGGCGCCGCCGGCGGCCAGACGTGCTTCGATCTGAAGCTGGACTTTGGTGGATACGCACCAGACAGGCTGGCCATTGACGAAGAACACGCGGCTCTCCTGATCAGGACGCTCGAACGCAACCACCGAGGTGCGTTGGGTCTGACTCAGGAAAAGGAAAATGTCGGCCGCGCCGACGTTCTCGATCTGTCCTTCAATAGCGAAGCGCATCGTGTCTGGGGAAGACTCTACCCCGAGTCACGGCGGCTGTCAGGCACGCCTGGGCCACAGCACGGGGGACCACTGTCTTCAGCGATCAGCAGCAGCGGCCCACGGTGGAGTACCGTCGCGTCAACGACTCCACGTAGAAGTCTTCCGCGGAGATGGGTGTCTCCCCCTTGCGCATCGTGACCTCTACGTATCGCTCATAGGCCTCATCGCCCATCACCGCTCGGACATAGTTCCACGCCTTGCGCCACGGACTCTTGACCGCTGCACGAACCAGAGCCGTCATACGCGACCTTCAAGCGGCCACTTCGTCGCGACGTAGGGCGATTCATTCAGGACAAAATCACGGGATCCGCCCAGGATCCGGAGCCACACCGTGAGGGCCTCGAAGATCAACACCAGGATCAAAGCCACCAGCAGCGCCGTCACACCCACGTTGAGGTAGTTGTTGAAAATCAAATGCTGCGCGCGGACCATCGCGTCACCCGCGATCGCTCCGCTCGCGATCTGCGCCTCGATGGCGTGGGCATTGGCAAGGAAACCGAGCTTTGGGCTGTCGTCAAAGATCTTCTGATAGCTCGCGGTCATGGTGACGATGATGAGCCAGATCATCGGAAGCACCGTGACCCACGCGTACTGCTTTTTGCCCATCTTGAGAAGGATCGTGGTGGCGACCACCAGCGCGCACGATGCGAGAAGCTGGTTGGAGATGCCAAAGAGCGGCCACAGAGAATTGATGCCGCCGAGCGGATCGATGACCCCCTGCCAGAGGAAGTAGCCCCAGGCGCCGCAGGTCAGGAAGCTCGCGAAAATAATGCTCCCATACGAGCCGGTAGCTCCGAGCGGCTTATAAACATGACCCAAGAGCTCCTGCACCATGAAGCGTCCGACGCGCGTGCCCGCGTCCAGCACGGTCAATATGAACAGAGCCTCGAACATGATCGCGAAGTGGTACCAAATGCTCAGCAGTTCATCGCCACCCAGCGTGCTCGCGAAAATCTGCGCCATGCCGACGGCTAGCGAGGGCGCGCCGCCGGTTCGATTCAGCAGAGTCGTCTCCCCGACCGACTTCGCGAGCTCATCCATGTGCGCAGCCTCAACCGGATAGCCCCACGACGTGATTGTTGTGGCCGCTTCAACCGAAGTGGATCCGATG
>JBDSLN010000206.1:0-12486 GCA_039916365.1 Vicinamibacteria bacterium | reverse complement strand
CGGTCAGAAAGTTCAATGAAGGATCACATGTTATCCGAGCTGGCCGCTGAGCGGAATGGCCGCCGTGGCCCCGTCTGCACCGTCTGCACCGTCTGCCATAGCCCAGGGCGTGGGTCCGGTCAGGAGCATCGGAGCGGTCCATTTCCAACCATTCTTGTTCGCGATCGAGTCGAGCGCTTCGGCCAGTTCGCGCGCCGAGGGCGGCTTGCGTCTCGTTGGATCCTTCTCGAGGAGCCCCAACACGATCTCATCGACCGCGGGCGGCACGGAACGATTCCGTTCCCGCACCGATACCGGTACGGCCGTCGCGGTGCGTACGAGCGTCTCCTGCGCGTTCTTTCCCGTGTGTGGCGGTTGGCCGATCAGCACTTCGTAAAACACCGCGCCGACCGCAAACAGGTCCGCCATCGGGGTGAAGGCCGCGGAGAGCAACGCTTCAGGCGGCAGATACCCGGGAGTGCCGAACGTGCCGGACAGGTCCCCGGTGGTCCGGACCGCGGTCCGGGCGATGCCGAAGTCGGTGACCTTGATGGCACCGTCCCGTCCCAGCAGGATATTGGCCGGTTTGATGTCGCAGTGTATGACGCCTGCATGGTGCGCGGCATCGAGGCCGCGCGCGATATGGGCGATCAGCGGAACCGCCTGATCGACGCGCAGGGTGCCAGTCTTGGCCAGAAAACTCTCCAGACTCATGCCATCGACGAACTCCATGGCAAGGAAGGCGGCGTCGCCCGCGTCTTCCAGGTCGTAAATCGAGACGATATTTGGATGATTGAACTTCGCGACGGTGATGGCCTCGCGAAGCAGCACGAGGCGCTGTTCCTTGGCCGTGACACTGGCCCGGCTTTCGCCGCCCATGTGTACGGTCTTGATCGCGATGGGTCGTTCGAGTTTCGGATCCCAGCCGCGGAACACCGATCCCATTCCTCCCGTTCCGAGCAGATCGAGCACGTGATACCGGGAGAGGAACAACTTGCCGATCGCCTCGCGGTCTAGGGTTTGACGCCGCATCGTCGCGAACGCTTCTTTCAGCTGATCGATTTCGTTTCCCTCGGGCGCCGTTTTGTCACGACGCTTGGCGACTTTCCATTGGTTCTTCGCGATCTCGTTGATGGGACGGATCACCGCGAAATAGCCGAGAGATGAGAACGCGGCCGTGAGAGCAAGTGCCAAGAACGCCGAAACCATCCCGGTCCGTCGCATCTGCGTCGCCACGATTTCCGCGGTCGTCGCAGGCTGAATCGATGCGACGAACCAAGGCGCCGACTGGACGGGGCTGTGCGCGCCGGCCAGGACCGGTTCCGTTTCGTCGTAACGGCCAGCACCCGAGGTTGCCCGCGCTTTGCCAGCGTTCAGCAACTCGGCGGGGAAGCGCGTCCTGTCGCCGTTGACGTTAGATGTCGCGATCAGGCGTTCGTTCGCGTCGAAGAGGCCGATGATGGCGTCGCGGCCCATTTCCTCCGTCTTGAGGATCTCGGTGAGTTGGGTGCCATCCACCAGAATGCGCAACTCTCCTTTACCCTCGTCGAGAGGTGTTGAAAGCCGAATCCAAATGCGGTCACCCGGCACGACCGAAACCTGAGCGCTTGACGGTGCTGTTAGCGCGATCGTGACGATGTCATTGAAACCCGCGCGTGTGGCTCCGCCGACGTCGACCCCATCCCGGTTGACGATCAAGGCGCCCTTGATCGCGCTATCCGCCTGGAGCAGACCGGCGATCATTTCCGCAATCTGATCCCGCTTGGCTTGGAGGAGAAAGGGATTCGAAGACAAGGTCTGAGCGGAAACTTGGAGAGAGTGGATCCATGCATCGACGCGCGCGGCCGTGGTGCGGGCCGTGACTGCGTGAGTGGTGAGGATCTGGTCGATCACCCGGTCGCGCGTGAGCCGCACCAGCCACGGAATCATGATGAGCGGGATCAGTCCGACGGCGGCCAGGACCATGATGAATCGCCCGAGCAGGCCGGTCCGCAGGAGTCTCGCGAAGCGCCGCAGGCGCTGCTGGAAAGAGATCGGTTGCCTGATCGACGCGTCGGCCACCGGCGACTACGAAGCTTTCCGTTTGGTGACCGACAAAGGCAGACCCGGATCGATCGCTTCCTTGCCGGCGAAGATCGCGATGATCTTGCCGCTTTCGTCGATCACGAAGTTGGTCCGAGCGGCCCACATCGCGCCTTTGACGCCGTAGGCGGTGGCGGCCCTGCCACCCTTGTCCGACAGAACCGGGAACGTGAGCTTGAGACTCTCTGCGAACTTCTTCTGCGTGTCGAGATCATCCAGGGAGATCGCCAGAATCTGGGTATCCTGGGCGTCGAAGGCCGCTTGCTGATCGCGAAATGCGGCCATCTCCTTCGCGCAGCCGCCCGAGAAAGCCTTGGGGAAAAAGGCCAGAACTACCTTTTTCTTGCCTTTGTAGTCGGCCAGCCTCACCGTCTTCCCGTTGGAGGCGGTTAGAGCGAAGGCTGGTGCGTCGTCGCCGGCGTTCAGCTTTACCGGCGCGGCATCGGCGGCCAGGAAGAGAGCTAGAGCCAGAAGGATCGCCATTCGCGGGACGCTAGCACGGAAACTCCGTGCATCTCCCTTGACACAGCCAATCCGAACATCCTAAAAAGAACGCGGCCACGGTGATGCAATGAACGAAAAATCGAAGTCGCGATCAGAGGAGTTGCACGAACTTCTGAGCGACCTTGGTCGTTGTGTTCAGGAGGCGGTCACCGGATCTCCCGAAGTGCAGTCGGCCCTCGAACGGATTCGCGATCGCGGCTATGAACCTTCGTTCGTGGTCGAGACCAGCGTCGCTTCCGCGAACGGTCCATCTTCGGAAACCGAGCAGGCGATCGAGATGAGCGTCGGCGTGTCGCGCACGCCCGATCCGGTGGACGCCAGCATGACGCCGCTCGACAAGAAATTCCTGCGCTCTCTGAAGATCAGCGTCGAATAACCGCCGCGCCACCGCACCCGCGCGGTCAGCGGCGGGACGGAGCGACGATCGTCGAAGATCCGGCGAAACGAGCGGCGGGTCCCAGTTCCTCTTCAATACGAAGGAGCTGGTTGTACTTCGCGATGCGATCGGTGCGTGACGCGGAACCGGTTTTGATCTGACCGCAGTTCGTGGCCACGGCCAGATCCGCGATGGTGACGTCCTCGGTTTCACCGCTTCGGTGCGAAAGGATCGACGAGTAGGAGGAGCGGGTTGCAAGCGCCACGCATTCGAGCGTCTCGGTGAGGGTGCCGATCTGATTCACCTTGACCAGGATCGAATTGGCGATGCCCTTGGCAATCCCCTCCGCAAGGATCGCGGGGTTAGTGACGAAGAGGTCGTCTCCGACGAGCTGGCATTTCGAACCGATGGCGTCGGTCAGGTTCTTCCAGCCTTCCCAGTCACTTTCGCCGAGACCGTCTTCGATCGACACAATCGGATACTTCTTTACCCAAGCCTCGTACATCTTGACCATTTCGTCCGACGTCTTTTCCTTCTCGCCAGACTTCTTGAAGACGTACTTCTTGCCCTCGTGAAGTTCGCTGGCCGCCACGTCGAGAGCGAGCGAGATCTCCGCCCCTGGCTTAAAGCCGGCGGCGCTGATTGCGTCCAACACCGTTTCGATCACGCCTTCCGAGGAGGGGAGGTCGGGCGCGAAGCCGCCTTCATCTCCGACGGAGGTCGCGAAGCCCTTTTTCTTGAGAATTCCCTTGAGGGTGTGGAAGACCTCGGCTCCCATACGCAGGGCTTCCGCGAACGAAGAAGCGCCCGTCGGAACGATCATGAACTCCTGCGGGTCGAGTTTGTTGTCGGCGTGCGCGCCACCATTGACGATATTCATCAACGGAACTGGCAGCGTGCGCGCGATTGGACCGCCGATGTAGCGATAGAGCGGAAGCGACACGCTGGCCGCTGCGGCCTTGGCGGTGGCGAGAGAGACCGCGAGCGTCGCGTTCGCGCCGAGGCGCGACTTGTTCTCCGTTCCGTCGGCCTCGATCATCAGCTGATCGACCACGATCTGCAAAAGAGCGTCCTCGCCGCGCAGTAACTCGGCGATCTCACCGTTGACCGCGGCCACGGCCTTCTGGACGCCCTTGCCAAGATAGCGCTTCTTGTCGCCGTCGCGGCGCTCGACCGCTTCGCGGGATCCGGTGGAAGCGCCCGACGGAACCGCGGCCCGTCCGAAGCTTCCGTCTTCCAGAGTCACCTCGGCTTCGAGGGTGGGGTTGCCGCGGGAGTCCAGTATTTCGCGCGCGTGGATATCGGAGATTTCGGTGCTCATGATTTCCTCTTTGAGTCGTGAAGGAATTGACCACCAAAGATAGCGCAGGCGGACGACGTCGCGCGGCCCGACGCCTGTCTTCCGATCTGGTAGCGTCTTCGCTCCACAAAAACGCCCAACGAATCTCCAGCAAAGGACATATACCGAGCATGACCAACGGCTCGTCGCCCCTCCACGAAGCGCTCGCGCATCTCGAGTCGAACTTCGACGGCTTCAAGAAGACCCTCATCGAACTGTCGAAGATTCCCAGTATTTCCGCTTCGCCCTTTCCCCCGGAAGAAGTCGCGAAGTCCGCATCGGCCATCGCCGACGCTCTGCGCGCGGTCGGCGTCGAGAACGTTCAGGTGCTGACCATCGAGGGAGTGCATCCGTACGTCTATGGCGACTTCATGCACAAAAAGGGCGCGCCCACTATTCTTCTCTACGGGCATCACGACGTTCAGCCGGTCGGCAACGAAGCACGATGGTCGACGCCGCCGTTCGAGCCGGTGGAAAAAGGCGGACGTCTTTATGGACGCGGTGTCGCCGACGACAAAGGCGGCGTGATGACTCACGTGGCCGCGGTTGCGTGCTACCTCAAGACCGTCGGTTCCCTGCCGTGCAACGTGAAGTTCGTGATCGAAGGCGAGGAGGAGATCGGCTCCGAGAACCTGTCGCTCTTCCTCAAGAAGTACCGGAAGATGCTGGACGCGGATTTCATCGTCCTCTCTGACACCGCGAACTTCGACACCGGCGTCCCCGCGCTGACCTATCAGCTCCGCGGCATCGTTCAGGTGGATGTGGAAGTCGAGACGCTCAAGCAGCCACGGCACTCCGGCATGTGGGGAGGTCCGATCCCCGATCCTGTCCAGGTTCTGTCGCGCTTGATCGCCGATCTCACGGCCGCCGACGGAAAGCTCAATGTCCCCGGCCTCTACAACAAGGTGGCTAAGACGGGTGCGAAACAGCTCGCGCGTATTCGGAAGCTCGCCTTCCGCGAAACCCAGTTTAAGAAGGAGGCGGGCCTGCTCACCGGCGTGCGTCTCTCCGGCGAAGCGCGTTACTCCGTGTACGAACGTATGTGGACGCGTCCTTCGCTGACCGTCATCGCGATGGAGTCGCATCCGCTGAAAGGCGCTTCGAATCAGATCGTCAGCGCGGCGCGTGCCCGCCTCTCGCTTCGCACCGTTCCCAACATGGATGGCGCCGATGCGGGGCGACTTCTCGTGAAGTGCCTGACTAAGAACCCGCCCTATGGCGCCAAAGTCACTGCGAAGGTCACGGGGAACACGCCGTGGTGGACCACGGATCCGGAAGGTCCCGCGTTCGAGGCCGCTCGTCGCGCGCTCAAGGCCGGCTACGGCAAGGAGACCGCGATGATCGGCGCCGGTGGCACCATCGGCTTCGTTGGTCCCTTCGCGAAAATGCTGGGAGGCGTGCCGTGTCTCTTGATGGGTGTTGAAGATCCCTACTGCAACGCGCATTCTGAGAACGAAAGTCTCGACATCGCCGACTTCAAGAAGTCGATCCGCTCCGCGATCTTCCTGTACGACGAACTGAGCCGCGTTCCCACGAAGTAATTAGCCGGCGGAATCGTCCATGACGATTTCAAGCACCTGGAGTTCGCGCTTGATCAGCAGTCTCTCGGCCAGGGCGATCAGGACGGCGTACGTCGCGAACGAGCCGAGAATCGCCAGAACCAGGAGCGCCGGCCCGTAGCCGTTTCCGATGCGCGCAGAGAGCCAGGCCAGGAAGAGAAACGGCGAGGCGAGTGCCACGGTGCAGATCGTGGCCAGAAAGCTCACCACGCCACTTCCGGCCTGACGACTGTCGACGCGCCGCGCGAAAGGATTCATGCGATCGCGGGGCAGCGCGAAGGGCTTCAGGATCGCCACGAAGTGTTGCAGGCCCATGCCGATGATCATGATCGCCAGACCGAGCGCGGTGATGCTCAACGTCGTTCCAGCACCGTTCTGCCAGGCTGTGACACCCAGCAGCGCCATCAACGGCGGCACGCGAAAGAAGAAGGCCGCGACGTCGCTCGCCACCAGGAACGACGCACGGGATACCGGAGTTCCGAGGATCATCGCCACGCCTCGTCCAACCGCGCCGAAGGCGTTCCCTCCGACAATGCTGAGAAGCAGCACCATGGCAATCACCGTCCCCGGCTGCTCGCCCTGCCGCGCGAGCGAAAGCCCGAAGAGCGCCATCATCACCGTGGGCATGAACAAGGCCATGCGCGCGGCCGGCGTGCGCAACTGAATGCGTATCTGCGTTTCGATCAGCGCGCCGAGAGCTCCCGGCAGGAACACGCGCGCGCGCCGCGGAGTGGCGAGCTTCTGACTCACACGATCCGCTCCCTCGCCTTCGATGATGCGGCCGAGGAAACGAGTTGCAAACAGAACGATTCCGGCGAGCAGGACAAGACCGAGGAGCACGAACAAGGCCGCCCGGCCCCAATCACCCGCACCCGCATAGACGGTGGCCCGAGCCGCCCACGACAGCGGTGAGACCTGGACGAGGGGGATCAGGAGCGGTCGCAGGACACTGCGTGTGGTCGGTATGCTGAGCAGCGACGGCAGGAAGAAGAGGGAGAAGGCGAACAGTCTCGCCAGATCGGCCACCCAGGCGCGCCGCGCGATGAAGACCGCGACCAAAGACATCATGTGCGCGCCGGCGAGCAGGATGACGTGCGCCAGCAAGGCCAGGGGAAGCGTCGCCGCGATCAGGAGCGGATGCCGTGCGGCACCCAGCGCCGCGCCTATCAGCACCGGCGCTTCGAAGACCAGGGGCGTCACGATCCCGGTCAGGAACGAGTAGAGAAACAGTTCGCTCCGCCTGATCGGCAAGTGCAGGAGGTTTTGCAGAGAACCGCCGGCGAGATTGGAGAGGATGAGCGGCCGCGTGAGAAAGAGGATGCCGAGCGATGTCACGACGAGGGACACGAGGTCTGCGACGCGCTCGGCTTGGACCTCTCGGAAAGTCCCAAGCGCGAAGTACGCGCCGATTCCCATTGCAAAGGTGAGCGCTAGATAGAACAAAGCTCCCACGATGAGGAAGATTGAAGCACCTCCCGAGGAGCTGAATCCCCGCAGACGCGTGCGCCACGCTAGTCCAAGAAGAACGAAGAGGCGGCTCACGGCTCTAGCGGAAGCGCCGGCTCTAGAGACGCGACCGGTCGCACCTCCAGAAAGGCGGGAGGCGTACGCGGCTTCTCGGCACCCACGACCTGAAGGAAAACATCCTCGAGCCGTGCGTCTTCGCCCATCTGTTTCAGCCGTTTGATCTCGTCGATCGTTCCCGATGCCACGAGCTTCCCCTCGTGGATCACGCCGATCTCGTCGCAGAGACGCTCCGCGATGTCGAGCACGTGAGTGGTGAAGAAGATGGTGATCCCCGATGCGACGAGGGATCGAAGCAGATCAGCAACCGTTTTCACCGAGACCGGATCCACTCCGTTGAGTGCCTCGTCGAGAAACAGCACGCGTGGTTTGTGGATGAGTGACGCGGCGAGTGCCAGCTTCTTCTTCATCCCGAGCGAGTACTCCATGACCGGCTGAGCGCGCGCGCTTTCGAGGTCGAAGTAGGCGAGAAGCTCATCACTGCGTCGTCGCGCCTCGGCGGTGGGAAGACCGTGGATGCGTCCGGTGAAAAGCAGGGTTTCTTCGCCGGTGAGACGATCGAACAGCGGGAGATCGTCAGGAACCAGTCCGATGCTGGCCTTCACCGCGAACGGATCCTCCGCGATCGACTGGCCGAGGATGAAGACATCGCCGCTTGTGGGCTTCAGCAAACCCGTCAGCATCCGAAGCGTGGTGCTTTTGCCCGCGCCGTTCGGGCCTAGAAACGCATAGAGGAGTCCCGGGCGCACCGACAGCGACAGATCGCGCACCGCGGCTTTGTTCTGGTAGGTCTTGACTAGGTTGCGCGCTTCGATTGCAAATTCAGTCATTTTTTATCTGGATCCCGGCCTTCGCCGGGATCCGCAAGATCGCAGAGCCATGGCGATCTTGCTAGCTTCCGATCAAGCGTGAATAGATCGCGCGTGCGCGACCGAGGTCGGCCGTACCCTTGATGAGCGCGCGGCCGTCTCTAAAGAGCAGCATCTCGGAGTTGGCTTCACGCAGCCGCACGACATGCTCCGACAAGGTGACATCGCCGAGCGCGCGCCAGGTCACGGCGAAGTCATCAATGTCCAGGTTCATGTTCTTGTCCGGCGGACGGATCTGAACCGCGTCGCGACCACACAGAAACGCTTCGCCCGCGCTCTGCTGACGCGTCACGAAGACCCCGTTCACACACGCCTCGCACGAAGGTTCCGTCTTGCCGAGGTCGATCCGGTCGTACTGCGACGTCCACACATCGATGCTGACCAGTGACACATTCACCAACTCTGGATGACCGGACAGAATCTTCAGGGCTTCAGCGCCCTGAAGACCAGCGATGACCTGAACGATGGGTGCGATCACCCCCGCGGTGTCGCACGTGGGTGAGGACCCGGGGGGCGGCGGATCGCCGAGCACGCAACGCAGGCACGGAGTTCGTCGAGCGCCCCGGAGCACCGGCAGCACCAGCCCGTAGGAACCAACGCAGGCGCCGTAGATCCAGGGGATACCTGTCTCGATGCTGAGGTCGTTCAGTACGTAGCGCGTGTCGAAGTTGTCGGTGCCGTCGAGGAAGAGATCGATGCCTTCGAGCAGCGTCCGCGCGTTGTCCCAGGTCAGATCCTCGACGCAGGCCTCGATCGTCACATCGGAGTTCACCGTCTGGAGGCGCGACTGTGCGGCCAGCGCCTTCGGGCGCAGCGCCTTGGCATCCGCTTCGGTGAACAGCGTCTGTCGCTGGAGGTTGGACTCTTCGACGATGTCGCGATCGATGAGCCTCACGAAGCCTATGCCCGCGCGCACCATGGTCTCCGCGAGCTGGGACCCAAGCGCTCCGCAGCCGACGATCGCGATTCGCGCAGACCGGAGCCTCGTCTGACCTTCGCGTCCGATCGGGGCGAAGATCTCCTGACGCGAATAGCGCGCGGAACGGACGACGGACGGAGCAGCGTTCATGCGAGCCTGGAGCCTACGCGCTTGTCGCGACTGGCCGTACGCCTAGATGCCGCGCGTTTGGGCGAGCAGCAGGGCAGCGGATCTCATGGCTTCAACAGGCGCTTCGCTCCCCGTCCACGCCTCGAATTGGGCAGCGGCCTGAGCCAGCAGCATTTCGAAACCGCTGATCACGGTGCAGCCTGCTTGTGCCGCTTCGCGCAGAAGGCGGGTCTCCAGCGGGTCGTAGATCATGTCGAGGACCGTGGCGCCCTTTTTGAGCAGGGCCTTGGGAACCAGCGTCTGTTCGGCGAGCGAGGCGCCGCCCACCGGAGTTGCGTTGATCAGAATGTCCCAGTCGGCATTGAGCAGCACGCTCAGGTCGCCGGCGGCGCACCCGATCTCGGCCCCGACCCGGACCGCCTTTTCCCGGCTGCGCGCAAGGATCCGCACGCGCGCTCCGCGCTCCTCAAGCGCTACTGCCGCGGCGCGCGCGGCTCCACCCGCGCCGAGGATCATGACCGACTTCCCGGGGATCTCCCCGCGCTTGCGCAGCGGTGCGACCACTCCGAGCCCATCCGTGCTCGTTCCGTGAAGCTGGCCGGTGTCGTGCACCACCACCGTATTGACGCTGCCGCACTGCGCGACCGTGGCGTCCACCGCGTGCATCCGGCCCACCATCTCGACCTTGTAGGGCCGGGTGACGGAGAAGCCGGAAAGGCCCAGATGCGGAAATGCCTGGAAAAAGGTGGAGAGCGTCTCAGTCTGCAACGGAACGAACACCGCATCGAGGCCGGCTTCGTTGAAGCCGCGGTTGTGAATGGCTGGAGACAGGCTGTGCATCACATCGCCACCCACCAAGCCATAGACCTTGGTCTGTGGATTGATCGACTTCACTCGGTAAAGCGTGTCCATCTCTTCGGCGGGGATCTGACCTGCCGCCGCCTCATGTCCTTTGCCGGTCGACGCGTAGACAAAGGGCGCGCCGAACTTCGGTCCCACGATGCGCGAGATGGCGCCCATCGGACCGAGCGCTATCGCGATGAGCGGAGTCTTCGCGCCGGCGTGACGTCTCGTGAGTTCCATCAGGCGGCCGACGTCCGTCATCGAGCGCGGACTGACCGCGATCTTGACGACGTCCGCCCCGGTCTTGCACATTCCTTCGTAGAGGGTTTCGAGATCCTGTGGCGTGCCGGTCATGTCGTGGAACGACACGATCAACCCCTTGCCCGCTTTCTCTGTCATAATCTCGAAAAAGCCGCTCCGGTACTCCACGTCGACGTAGTCGTAGCCGCGTCGAACCGCCTCGTGCAGGAGGGCGCGTCGCTTCGGATCGTCGTCGCGCAGCTTGCCGCCTTCAGACGCGGAGCGCGCGGTGAAGATGAGCGGCTTCGTCCGCACACGGAGGATAGCCAGCAGATCAAGATCGGTGACAAGGTCGCCGCGGATCTCAAACATGTCGGCGAGTCCCGACAGATCGGACATCCGATCGATCAGATCGACGGTCAGCCTTTCGGTCAGAGTGATGCAGAGAGCGGCCACGCCAGGCTAGTCTAACGGCACTCCCATGACGGACACCCTCCTCCTCTCGTGGCAGGATCTTGAGAAGACGCTCGACTTTTCGTCGGCTCTCGACGCGCTCAATGAGGCCTTCCGGGCAGAAGGTCAGAGCCTCTGGGACACTCCCAAACGAATTGCCGCCCATACCAAAGGCGGTGGGCTGCTGGCCATGCCTTGTGGCGGTGGAGAGCCCGAGGCGTTGGGAGCAAAATTAGTCAGCACGTTCGCCGGGAACGGCGTTCTTGGGCTCCCCAGCGTGTCGGGCCTGTACGCATTATTCGATCCGTCGACCGGCGTGTTGCTCGCGGTCATGGACGGTGCGTATCTGACCCTGGTGCGCACGGCCGCCGTATCGGCGCTCGCCACGCGCGTGATGGCGCGCGCTGATGCGTCGTCGATGTCGCTTGGCGTCTTTGGTGCGGGCGCCCAGGCGGAGTTTCATATCCGCCTCCTTGCAACCGTCCGGCCGATTCGCAGCGTCACCGTCTGGGCGCGCCGCCCGGAATCCGCGCAGGCGTTGATGGTTCGGTTACGTGATCTTGCAGAACTCCGCTCGATCGAGTCATGGACAGTTGCAAAGGCGCCCGAACAGGCGGCAGCGCAAGACATCGTGGTCACCGCCACCGGTTCCACGACGCCCGTTCTCGAAGGCCGATGGCTTCACGAGGGCTGTCACGTCGTCGCCATCGGAACCCATACCCGGACCGCCCGCGAGATCGACACCGCCGCCGTGACCAGGGCAGCGACCCTGGTCGTCGAAACGGCCGACACGTTACGCGAAGCGGGGGACTTTCAGATGGTGGAGGATGAAGCGGGCGGCATCCTCACCCGCGTGGCCACCCTCGGTCGTTTCATTGAGTCTTCAGCAACGACGCCGCGCGATGTGAGTTCCATCTCGATTTTCAAATCCTGTGGGGTTGCGTTCGAGGATCTCGCGGTCGCGACGGTGGCGTTCCGGCGCGCGCGGGATCTTGGGCTCGGATCTGCATTCGCTTTTTCCTGAAACGGTTAAACTGGAGCTAACCAAAGGAGACGTTCGATGATGAAACACTTCAAGCTCATGGGTTTCTACTACTGGCTGCTCGCGTTGTTCACGATCGGCCGCTGGGGGCTTTCGCTCTCCGGCGCTGACTACGCGAAGACCACGAACATCTTTAGCCTGGTCACTCTTGCCCTGATCGCTTCCGCCCATCACGCCGCGTTCGCGCGTGCTTTCCAGGGATATGGAATCAAGGACGCCCTGGCGCTTGGCGCCTATATCGGCCTCGTCACGCAGCTCGTGATTTTCGGCTCAACCCTCTTGTCCTACGGGCTCGGCATGCACACCTTCTGGAACGCGCCGACCGCGCTGAACCAGACGGCAGAGGTTCCTCTTTCCGCTGCGATCGTCGGCCGCATCGGCGGACTGGTCGTGAACACGGTCTTGAACGTCATCTCCGCGGCGATCGGTTACGCCATGGGTGGAAGTCTGCGGCCCGCCAAGTAGGTTGCTTTCGGGCCGTCGCGCCCCTCGCGAGCCCGGTCTCCCTCGCGTTTGCAGTTTCCGCGTTCGGTTCCTAAGATCCGTCCGTCGGTCCCTCCTTAAAGACTCCGCACCCATCCCGCCTGTCTCTCGTGGCGGCTGCGTCGATCGCATCGATCCGCAGCCA
>JBDSLN010000205.1:0-3064 GCA_039916365.1 Vicinamibacteria bacterium | reverse complement strand
ATTGAAGCCAAAGGAGGGGCGCTGGTCAGCGCGCTGCACCAAGCGGACGAGCGACGCTCCTCGCAACCCGGGAGCCCTTCATGAACAGCCCAAGCCTTGAGGCGATCCAGCTTGTATGGACTTGGAGTCTCGTGATCTATACCGTCGTGCTCGTGGTGGTTGCTGTCATGCTGCATCTCATCCGTCGTGAGGCTGCCCGGATTCACGCAGGGGCGAGCGAAATCTGGAACGTGGGGCAAAAGATCGCAAACAACACCATCCACATAGCGCTCCTCGACACCACGAACTACGTGACCGGACATGTGCTCTCATCTGCGGTGGGCGTCGCGGGTGCTACGGGGGCGCTTCAGGCGCACACACAGTCGTGTGCCGGCTGTCCGGCCTGCATTCTGGGAGGCGCCTAAGGATGCATCCTCTGGTTCTGCTGACAATCCTCTCCCTCCTCGGGGTCGCTGCATTGTTCATAGCGCTCGCGTACTACCTGCACGGAATCATTCGTGAACTCGAAGCCATCGGCGGCCCGATCACGATGTTCAGACGGCCCGCGAACTACCTGGCGAAGATTCGCTACGGTCTGCGCGCGATCGAAGTCGAGACCGGCGGCATCGTTCCCCAGGTGACTCGATTGAACCAGGGGCTCTCGTCCATTCTTCAAGGACTGCGCGCCATAGATTCCCATCTTTCTGAAACCATCGTTGCGGTTTCTGGTCAGAAAACTACATGAGCTCCGACACCATTCCGCCCCTCGTCTTCACTCTCTGGAAGCTGGGGGTCGTTGTGACCCTCTTGGTCTTCGTACCCCTCGCCGTCTATCTGCTTCATTCCACCTGGCGAGCGGCCCGCTCCATCCAGATCTACGCTCGCGAAGCGCTCTTGGCGGCGGGCGGGATTGCCGGGCACACAAAAAACATCCCGGCGCTTGACCAGACGATTGCTACGGCCACGCAGATCCTCGGCGCCGCCGGTTCAGTGGACGGAAAACTCGATACCATAGCGAACGTCCTTGCTCAACGAGCCGCACGCTGAGGGGACCATGCTTCTAAACCTGACCCTACTGATTGTCGCTCTGGTTGTGATCGCCTTGGCCGGCTATCTCATTGCCATTGCCTGGTGTCTGAACGACGCGCGCAAGAGCATCGCCGCCATCGCAGACGGGCTAGAAGCGGTCGCTGGGCATACCGAGCCGCTTCAGAAAAAACTCACAGTCATCAACGGCGCCATGTCGCAGATCGTGACCGGATTTCGCTCGGCAGACGGCCATCTTGGCCGCGCTGCTTCTGTGTTGAGGCTGATGTAGAGCTCATGTGCTTTAAGAATCTTCCGGTTGACTTCGATGCGCAGGGCAAGGCCTTCCTCAAAGGCGGCATCCCTAACCCTTACGAGCCGCGTGAACCTCTAGGCGGCGCCCGCCAGCTCTCTCAGGGTCAGATCGAAGAACTTCTCCGTCGCAACGGTCATATTCAGTCGATCGATTTCGATCCGGTCACTCGAGTCGCGGGCGCGCTCGCGTTTCACTCGGTGGTTGACGCCAAGGCGCGCCGAGTGGTCGAAGCCCGGTCGATGGCGACTCTCTTCCGCGGCTACGAAGTGATCATGGTCGGTCGCGATCCTCGCGACGCGATTTTTATCACCAGCCGGGCCTGCGGCGTGTGCGGCGGCGTCCACTCCGCCACATCCGCGATGGCCACCGAGATGGCCATCGGCTGCAACCCGCCGCCTCTTGGGGTTCTCATCCGCAATATCGCGTTGGGTCTTGAGTTCCTCTACGACCACCCACTTCATCTTCATCTGCTCGCGGGACCCGACTATTCCGCTTTAACCGTGGGAGCCACGAATCCGTCTCTGCTCGACCGGGCGCGACGAACGACGTCGAGTTACGGGAACGTCCACGGATATCGCACCGTCTTCGATTTGATGGAAGACCTCAACCCTTTAACCGGCAAGCTCTACCTCGAAGCGCTCCACATGACCCGGGTGGCGAGAGAAGCCTACGTTCTGATTTGCGGAAAATACCCTCATCCGCAAACCATGGTCCCTGGCGGCATGAGTTCCACCATCGATCTGTCCGTCATGAACGAGATGGCGACGCGGCTTGTGCAGTTCTTCGATTATTCAAAGAAACTCTGCAAGATCTGGGATGAGATCACCGAGTTCTTCTACGACGCGAACCCTGAGTACAAGAAAGTGGGGAGCCGTCGCGCGAACATGATCGATACGGGGATCTTCGACCACCCGGACGCCTACGACGCGACCTATGCGCGCGCCACCGAATGGGGCGACAAGCGATGGGCGACTCCCGGCGCGGTGGTTGATGGCAAGCTCGTCACCACCGACCTTCATGCCATCAATATCGGCATTGAAGAATTCGTCGAGCATTCCTACTACGAGGAATGGACAGGGAGCGGTCAGAGGCAGCGCTTCGCTACCGATCCTGCGGGCAAGCCGATCTCGCCGTATCACCCCTGGAACAAGATCACGAAGCCTCGTCCGCAAGGCCAGAACTGGCGCGAGAAGTACACCTGGGACACAGCACCCCGGTGGGACCGTCTCTCGATGGAGGCGGGGTCTTACGCGCGACTTTGGAACACTGCCGCCGCCCGGAAAATGCCCGACAATCCGTTCATCGAGTCCACGGGGCACTCGCTGCGAATCAAACTCCCCAAGGGAGCGCAGCCGGAGATGGAAGTCGAGTGGCATATCCCCAAAGACCACTGGAATGCCTTTGAACGCAACCGTGCGCGCGCCTATTGCCTCGCATTCACGACGATGGTGACGTTTGCGAATTGGCAAGCCGCGATGGAGCGGGTGAAGATCGGCGACAAAAGGACAAGTACGCCGTTCACGATTCCCAAGGAAGGCGAGCAGTTGGGCGTCGGTTTCTGGGGCGCGGGCCGCGGGTATCTCACCCACCACGTCGTTCTCGACCGTGGCGCGGTCTCGAACTATCAGATCGTCACCCCGTCCACCTGGAACGCATCGCCGACCGACAAGTGGGGACAGCCAGGCCCCTACGAAGAGGCGGTGATGAACACGCCACTGCTCGAGGAATCAACCGATCCCGCCA
>JBDSLN010000204.1:0-4025 GCA_039916365.1 Vicinamibacteria bacterium | reverse complement strand
GCTGGCCGTGTCCGTCACGTCGAGTGCTACGGGTAACGCTTCGCCACCCGCCGCGCGAATCTTCTCCGCCAGTGCCTGTGTACGATCCATCCGACGGGCGGCCAGAGCCACGCGCGCTCCGGTGGCGGCAAGAGCCTCGGCGAATGCCGCGCCAATCCCGCTCGAAGCGCCGGTCACCAAGGCCACGCGCCCATCCAGACGAAACTGCTTTAAGGGATCCAGTGCGTTCGCGAGGATAGAGGAAAGCGCGCCGCGGTCCATCTGCCAGAATGTCCTCATGGCTGAACTCAACATCTCCGAACTCCTCGGTTCATGGGCGCTCATCGAGTGGCGCATTGAATATTCGGAGGGGCGGCCCGCGAGCTGGCCGTTCGGCACGGATGCACGCGGCCTGCTGATGTACGCGCCTGACGGCTGGATGAGCGCCACCATGACCAAGGTTGATCGTTCGGCACTCACCGCGGGCAGCGCCATGAAGGCCGATGACGACTCGAAGGCCAAGTCGTTTGGCGAATACCTCGCCTACTGCGGTACCTATCGCATCGAGGGATCAACCATTGTTCATGACGTCGTCATGTCGATGAATCCGATCCTCATCGGACTTCCGCACGTGCGCGAAGCGAAGATCGAGAACGGCGGCCTCACCCTGCGCGCGAACGAACCGGGCCCCAACGGGACCGTCCGCATCCATCACATCCTCTGGCGCCGGCCTTAGAGCTGGAAGCGCAGGCGGGAGCTAAAACAACGCCGGGCGATCGAGAAGCTTCTGAATCTCGGGAGGCGTCGGCTCCCCCGCCTTCAACTTGTCGAACAGGTTGCGATCAAAGTAGTCGCGCCATTCGGAGATGAGATTGCCACGGAAGGTCAACACGCCGGCGTAGGGAATACCCACGCGACGCTTCTCGGGAAGAAGCACAAAGTCGTCGGCGCCTTCCAGAAAAATCTGCTGACCGCTGATCGCGTATCCGAAGATCCGCCACTTCACTTCAGAGATGCTGCCGGCGAAGACATCGAGAAATGCCTTGACCTGCGCCTTGCCGATCTTCGGGGCGGTGCCAACGTGGGAGTACCAGACGATGTCGTCGGTCAGGCGTGCGAGCACGCCTTCGATACTTTTCTCGCGCCAGGCCATGATCAGGTCCTTGGCGAGGTCGAACGAGACGTGCGCGGTGGCGGCGTCTGCGGGAAAGGCGGTGGCAGTGATGGCGGTAGCTCCCGTGGCTTTAACGAAGGTGCGGCGATTCATGGGCGTGGTCTCCAGTTGAGGCAGCACCCGCTCGTGCACGCCGGATTCGCCCCGAGGATAGTCCTTAATTGCACGACGGAACCGACGCGGTTACGCTCGCGTCTTCTCGGGCGGCGTTGAAGGAACTCTTATGCCAAGTGAACTGGTGAATCTCGCTCTTTATGACGCGGCGCTCGTGTTCGGCACGTTCATCCTGCTTTGGGTGATCGGCCTTTTTATGAAGGACTCGAGCCTGGTGGATATCTGGTTTGCGCCCTGCATCGCGCTGGCGGTCGTCGTCGGATACTTCCAAGGCGGAGGGGCTGAATCACGGCGTCTGCTGCTGACCGCGCTCGCGGTGATCTGGGGCGCGCGCCTCGGCGGGTATCTCCTGTGGCGCAACTGGGGACGCGAAGATCCGCGCTATGCGCGCTTCCGCAAGCATCTAGAGGATCAGGGCAAGAGCTTTGCCCTGCACGCGCTGATCCGCATCAACATCTATCAGGGGATCACCCTGATGATCGCGCTGGCGCCTTTCATTGTGGCGCAGACGGCGCCTCAGCCCACTTCGCTTGGGCCGCTCGCGATTCTGGGCACAATCATCTGGTTCGTCGGCGTGGCGTTCCAGGGTTTCGCCGATGCTCAGCTCGCCGCGTTCAAGGGCAATCCCGCGAACGCAGGGAAGGTGCTCGACACCGGGCTGTGGAAGTACTCTCGTCATCCCAACTACTTCGGCGAGTCGTGCGTGTGGTGGGGTTACTGGCTCGTCGCGTGCGAAGTGCCGTGGGGCTGGTTGACGTTCTTCTCCCCCGCCTTCCTGACGTACTCGATCCTCGGCATGATGGGCAAGGAACTGGTCGAGCGGCGCATGCTCAAGAAGCGTGAGGGCTATCAGTCGTACATCGACCGAACCAGCGGATTCTTCCCTCGGCCGCCGAAGCGCGCTTAGCGTCTTATCGCCGCACATCGTCACGAAGCTCCACGATCTATCGGGAAATAGATCATGTAACACGCCTCGGAAGGCTCATGGATCATCCGGGGCTGCTAAGACACCCGCGCGCGGTCTTCGCCCATCACGCGATCCAAGGCAGCAACGAAAAGATCCACGTCGCTTTCTGAAACGACGAGCGGCGGCCGCAGCTTCAATACATTCTCGTGCGGACCGTCCGTGCCGGTGAGAACGCCCAGTTCCCGCAGACGATTCACTACATACCTAGCCTGAAGAGGAGCGGGCTCGCGGGACTCACGATCGCGCACGAGCTCGATGCCGATGAAGAGTCCCAAACCTCGCACATCGCCGATCAGAGAATGGCGCGGCATCAGATTCCGAAGCGCGGTCATGAGTTGTTCCCCCCGTCCGCGGGCGTCCTCCTGAAGGCTTTCGTCGCGCACCACATCGAGAACCGCAAGACCAGCCGCACCGGCCACTGCGTTTCCGCCGAAGGTGCTGAAGAACTCCATGCCGTTGTCGAACGACTTCGCGATCTCGCGAGTGGTGATGACGGCGCCGAGAGGAAAGCCATTCGCGATGGGCTTGCCCAGGACCACGATGTCAGGAACCACGCCCTGCATCTCGAATCCCCAGAAGTGCGATCCGAGGCGGCCAAAGCCAACCTGGACTTCATCTGCGATGCACAAACCGCTCGCGGCACGAACATGGCGATACGCCTCGGCGAGATAGCCGGGCGGTGGCACGATCTGTCCACCCACGCTAGGCAGCGTCTCGGCGATGAAGGCGGCCGGCTTGCGGCCCTCGCTCCTCATCCGCTCCACCACGTCGCCTACAGTCTGGCCGTATCTTCGGCCGGCGTCGGCGTCGGACCGCCGATGCGGACCGCGATAGTCATCTGGCATCGGAGCCACGTGAACGAAGTCCGGCCGGCCCGTTCCTCCCGGCCCATCGAACTTGTAAGGACTGATCTCGATCAGGGACGCGGTGTGACCGTGATACGCGTTCTCGAGAACGATGACGTCGCGCCGACCGGTGTGAGTTCGCGCTATGCGCAGCGCGAGGTCATTCCCTTCACTGCCTGAGTTCACGAAGAAGCAGACCCGTAGCGGATCCGGCATCAGCGCGGTCAATCGTTCGGCGTAGTGAACAACGTTGTCGTGCAGGTAACGGGTGTTGGTATTCAGGAGGCCGAGCTGACGCTGCGCGGCTCGAACTACGCGGGGATGAGAGTGCCCGACCAGCGGCACGTTGTTGTACATGTCGAGAAACGCACGGCCCGTCTCGTCGTAGAGATAAGCGCCGAAGCCGCGCACAATCTTCAGTGGCCGCTCGTAGGACACGCTGACGTTGGATCCAATAACAATGTTGCGACGCGTCAGTGTTTGCTCGGGCGAAATGGTGGGCTCGCCGAATCGGTGGGCCGGGATCCCGACAATCAGGTTGGGGTCGGGCGAAACCGCCTTCCAGAAGTCGCGTTCCGAAGCCCGGCAGACGCCCGGAAAGTCTCGACCCAGTGCCAGCAGATTCAGCATGACCTGGAAGTGGAGGTGCGGTGCCCAATCGCCGTTGGAGGGTGGTGCGCCCACGCGGGCGATCTCTTCTCCGGCTTCAACCGCCTGACCGAGCTTGATCCCGTCCAGAGTGTCTTCACTCAAATGTCCGTACAGAGTGAAGAACGGGTCGCCCTCATCGGTTTGATGTTTCAGAACAACCAGCGGGCCGTAGTCCTGCGGCGCGTCATTGTTGGCGAGGAGGTGGACGACGCCCTTCATGGGCGCGCGCACCGGAGCACCCCGCTCGATGAAGAGATCAACACCAAGATGAACCGTGCGTCGTTCGTCCGTCGCG
>JBDSLN010000203.1:0-2545 GCA_039916365.1 Vicinamibacteria bacterium | reverse complement strand
CTGTTTGCGCTGTTTCGCGAAGGCGACGGCATGGTCAAACGCGCCCCGCGCCAGCCCCAGCATCTGCCCGCCAATCGCGATTCGACCCTCGTTCAGGGTCTCGATGGCGATCTTGTAGCCCTTGCCCACCTCGCCAAGAACGTTGTCCTTCGGAACCTTGCAGTTCTCAAAGATCAGTTCACAGGTGGAAGAAGCACGGATGCCAAGCTTGTCCTCCTTCTTGCCGATGCTGAATCCGGGCGTGCCCTTTTCCACGAGGAAGGCGGTGATGCCCTTGTAGCCCTTGCTCGGATCTGCGTTGGCGAGGACGATGAACAACTCAGCTTCGGCAGCGTTCGTGATCCAGAGTTTCTGACCGGTTAGTTCGTAGTGGTCGCCTTTGTCGGCGGCCTTGCAGGCAAGCGCGAAAGCGTCGGAGCCGGAACCCGACTCGGACAGCGCGTACGCGCCTACCCACTTCGAGGACAGCTTCGGGAAGTACTTCGCCTTCTGCGCGTCGTTCCCCCAACGCAGCAGTGCGTTGTTGAAGAGAGTGTTTTGTACATCGACCAAAACTGCCACCGACGCGTCGACCCGCGCGAGCTCTTCCACCACGAGGACGGACATGAAGAAGTTAGAGCCGGCACCGCCGAAGTTCTCCGGGATCTCGATGCCCATCAGACCCAGCTCAAAGCACGCGTCGATCAGGTCGCGCGGCATCTTGGCTTCCTGGTCCATCTTGGAGACCTGAGGCTTGATCTTTTCCTCCGCGAAGCTGCGGACGGTGTCGCGGAAGAGGATTTCGTCTTCGGAGAGATCGGTGAGGGGAAGGGATCGATGGTCGGCCATGGGTCTCTTAATCTGTTGGAAGGAGGGGATGCGTGCCGCCCGGCTCTTGAGCGCGCCCTGCGGCGGCGCTTCGCGCATGAACGATTATCTCAGAAAGGCCTGATTCACTTGGGGTCGCGCGGGCTTGGTACATTCGAGGGGATGGAACGGGATTCGCTGTCCACGGTCCATGACGAGATCGTCGCCTGCGAAAAGTGCCCTCGGCTGCGCGAATGGTGCATCCACGTAGCGGCAGTCAAGGTGAAGCGCTACCGCGCCGACGACTACTGGGCGCGTCCCGTGCCCGGTTTCGGTGATCCGAAGGCGCGACTGTTGATCGTCGGACTGGCGCCGGCAGCCAACGGTGGCAATCGGACGGGCCGCGTGTTCACGGGCGATCCTTCGGGGGATTTCCTTTTTCCAGCGCTTCATCGGAAAGGCTTCGCCAATCAGGGAACCTCGGTCTGGCGCGACGACGGGCTCGCCATGAAGGACGCCTACATACTGGCCGCCGTGCGATGCGCTCCGCCTGACAACAAGCCTCTGCCCGACGAAACACTTGCGTGCCGACCCTATCTCGCGCGCGAATGGAAACTGCTCCAGCCACGCGCCGTGCTTGCGCTGGGCAAATTCGCGCTGGATGGCCTGGTGGCTGCTTTGAAAGCTGAGGGCATCGTCGAGCCGCGCCGTTCGTTCAAGTTCGGCCACGGTCTAAGCCACGAACTTCCGCCCTCACCTTCGGGCGAGACAAGGAGGATCTTCATCTCGTACCATCCTTCCCAGCGCAACACGTTCACGAAAACCCTGACGGCTCCCATGCTCGACGCCGTTCTCGAAGACATCAATCGTTTCCTCAAGAGGTCGCCCAAGAAACCATGAAGATTTTCGACATCCGGGCCACTGTGGCCGCGCTGTTCATCGCCGCATCGGCCTTGGCTCAAGGCCCGCTTCCACAGGGAGCGCAAGCTCCTCCAGCTGGTGGACCTCCCAGCGGCGGACCTCGTCAAATGGGCATGCCGCCTTCTGACAAGGCGAAAACCTTCGATTCAAAGGCCCTCGGCGCGCCGGTTACGTATGTCGCGTATCTGCCCCCAGGCTACGAGACCAGCAAGAACGCGTATCCCGTCATCTACGCGCTTCATGGGATGTTCGAGAACTCGTCGTTCTGGGAGCGCCGTGGACTGGCACCGCAATACGATGAGATGGTCAAGAGCGGTGTCGCGCCCAATGCCATCGTGATCACGGTGGATGGCGGAAACAATCTCTTCGTGAACTCGACCAGGGGCAAGTATCAGGACATGGTGACGAAGGACCTCGTCGAGTTCATCGACAAGACCTACCGCACCATTCCCAAGCGAGAAGGCCGCGCCCTTCTCGGCATTTCCATGGGCGGCTACGGCGGGCTCAACATCGCTTTCTCACGGCCCGAAGTCTTCGGCGTAGTTGCGACCCATTCGGCGATGCTTCTCACCGAAATCCCCACCATTGAAGCGGGCGCGCGCGGCGGCCAGATGCGCGCGTTCACCGGAGTCTTCGGTGAGCCGGTCGATCCAGCGATCTGGAAGGCCGACGATCCCCTCGAACTCGCGAAGACGGTCGAGGCGTCCAAGGTTCCATCGCTTTACTTCGATTGCGGCGGCCAGGATCGCTACGGTTTATTCGCGGGCAACGAGGCGCTGCATAAGATCCTTGAGGGCCGCAAGATCCCCCATGACTTCTCCATCTCGCCCGGCGATCA
>JBDSLN010000202.1:0-3756 GCA_039916365.1 Vicinamibacteria bacterium | reverse complement strand
TCCAGGTCTGCGGCGAAGTGCGCGGCGCTGTCATAGCGCGCGTCACGCGACTTGCGCACCGCGCGCGCTACGATCGCGTCGAGGGCCCGCGGGATGCCATACCCAAAGGTTGACGGAGGAAGAGGCTCTTCACGCAGGATCCGCGTCAGCGTCACCGGCATGGTCGGACCTTCAAAAGCGCGGGTGTTGGTCACGAGCTCATGAAGGACGGTGCCCAGCGAGAAGATGTCGGAACGGCCATCGACTTGCTCGCCCGTGGCCTGTTCGGGCGACATGTAGGCCGGTGTGCCGAAGACCTGACCCGCCATCGTGAGTTGCGCGGTGCTCGCCTTCGCGATGCCGAAGTCCATGATCTTTGGTTCGCCCTGTGGCGTCAGCATGATGTTCGCGGGCTTGATGTCGCGATGGACGATGTGATGGGCGTGGGCGGCCTGGAGCGCGCGCGCTATCTTGGCGGTGATCTGCGTCGCTTCGATCCAGGGAAGGGGCCCGCGGGAGAGAGTGTTCGCGAGCGTCTCGCCACGGACGAACTCGAGCGCCATGAAAAGAAGACCGGACTGGAAATCACGCCCGACGTCGTAGACCGCGACGACATGAGGATCGTCGAGGGTCGCTGAGATCCTGGCTTCGGACAGGAATCGTTGTTCGAAGGCCTCGCGTTCATGCGGAGCGATCGCGGCCATGGCACCGAAGGTCTTCAGGGCCACGGTCCGGCCGAGCGTGGTGTCGACCGCTTCGTAGACGACACCCATGGTGCCGCGTCCGAGTTCGCGCTCGATCCGGTATCGACCGATCTGTGAAGGGGGCTGCGTGACCATAAACGCGGAGGGGGCTTGGAAACGTAGGATACCGCGATGGTCCTCCAACTCATGGCCCTCGTCGCCGCGCTGGCCGCGGTTCCTCTTCAGACCGAGCCACAAAGCTCTGCAGCGGGATCGATTCACGCACCGTTCACCGCGCTGCTGCACGACAACACCCAGCATGGGTTGGTTGACTACGACGCCTTCACAAAGTCGCTGGAGTTCCCGGTCTACCTCCAGTCGCTCGCAAGTGCCAGGATTGATTCATGGCCGAAATCTGATCGGCTGGCGTACTGGCTCAACGTCTACAACGCTTACACGATTCAGCTCATCAACCTCCACAAGGAGCGCGAGTCGGTTCGCAACATCAACATGTTCCTCGGCGTGCTGCGGGGAAAGGGGCCTTGGAAAGAAGAGATCGTGAAGGCTGCGGGCCGCGTCTACAGTCTTGACGACGTGGAGAAGATGATCCGCGCGGAGTTCAAGGATCCCCGCGTGCACATGGCTATGGCGCGCGCGACCCTTTCCTCCCCGCCGCTTCGCGAGGAGGCCTATGAAGGTTCGAAGATCAACGCGCAGCTTGACGATCAGACCCGGACCTATCTGCGTGATCGCCAGACCATCAATCGGCTGGACCTGGGCAATTCGATCCTCTACGCCTCGGAGATCTTCGACTGGTTCCACGCGGACTTTGGCAAGGGCAACACCGGCATCCTGAAGTTCTTCGCGCCTTACTTTGAAGGGGCCGGCGAGAGATTTGCGTTTGAGGGTTCGAAGCTGACCATCGAGTTCAGTGAGTACGACTGGCGGCTCAATATCCTGCAGCCGCGGGTGACGCAGTAACCTTCTCTCTCGGATCTGATTGACCCGCAGGCTCGTCTGACCTGCAGGATTCGACCGCTTCCCCGATTCCCGCGCGATGACCAGCTTTTTTAGATCTCCGAAGTTCCCGATCTTTCTGATCGTGTTCGTGGACGTCATCGGACTCGGCATCATGATTCCCGTGCTGCCGCTTTACGCTGAAGGATTCTTCAAGCTCTCGGGGATTCAGATCACGGGATTGACGAGCCTGTTCTTCGCCGCGCAATTCATCGGGGCGCCGATTCTCGGTCGGCTGTCAGATCGCATCGGCCGCCGCCCGGTCCTGATCGCCTCACAACTCGGAACGCTGACCGGCGCGATCCTGACCTCCGTGGCCCTGTCGCCGATCTGGCTGGTGGCGGCGCGTCTTATCGATGGCCTCACCGGCGGCAACATCTCTGTAGCCCAAGCGTATCTGACCGATATCACGCCCGCCCACGAGCGCGCGAAGAGTGTCGGCCTCGTGATTGCCGCGTTCGGTCTGGGTTTCATCATCGGTCCCGCCTTCGGCGCCTTCATGTCGGCGGCCTACGGGCCCAGGCTGACGTTCGGTTTTGCGGCGCTTGCATCCGTCGGCACGATTCTTCTCTCCATCTTCATGCTGAAGGAATCGCTGCCGCCCGAGAAGCGGGTCGCCGTGATCAAGGCGGAGGAGATCTCCACCTTTGAGATCATCCGCAACCCTCAGGTGGCGCGTCTGCTGCTGATCGGCACGCTGGGACAGATCGCGGTGTTCGCCATGAACTCCGTCTTCATCCTCTGGGTGGGGAAAGTCGTCCTGGCGGAATGGTCGATCGCCCAGGTGCAGCGCGCGACCGGCCTGGTCTTCACGTTCGTCGGGATCGTCACCGTGATCACCCAGGGAGTGGTGATCGGCCCGGTGGTGCGGAAGATCGGCGAAGCCAAAGGCGTGATGGTCGGAGCGTTCATGCGTATGCTGGGGAGCGCACTGATGGCGTTCTTCCCGCGCATCCTTCCTGCCGCCGCGGGTTCGGCACTTTCCGGCATCGGTGGAGGCCTTTCAATGCCTTGCGCCGCCGCACTTTTGACCTTCCATGCCCCGAATGTGGCGAGAGGCCGGATTATCGGGATTAACCAAAGTGCGATGTCTTTAGGCAACATCATCGGGCCGCTGGCTGGCGGATTCGTTTACGACCTCAATCCCGCGTGGCCGCCGATGGTGTCCATGACCGTTTTCCTTCTTATGTGGCTTGCCGCACTGGGCCTCACTCAACCACCCAAACCAGAAATGCCGGGCACGGCCACAGCCGTTTCGGCCTCGTGAAAGGACTCTCAAATGGCGAACCCCACCGCAACTTTCGAAACGTCGCTCGGCAGCTTCACCGCTGAACTGTTCAGCGATGTCATGCCAATTACGGCAGGAAACTTCATCAAGCTCGCGAAGGACGGCTTCTACAACGGCCTTCACTTCCATCGCGTGATTCCGAACTTCATGATTCAGTTCGGCTGCCCAAACAGCAAGGATCCGATGAGCCCCCGGGCGGGCACAGGTGATTCTCCCTACGGCCGTATTCAGGACGAGCATCCCGCGAACGCGAAGATCTCGAACGAGCCGGGAACCCTGTCGATGGCGAACACCGGCCAGGCGAACAGCGGCTCGTGCCAGTTCTTCATCAACACCGTCCACAACGGCTACCTCGACTTCTTCTCGCCGGGTGCTTCGAAGCATCCTGTCTTCGGCAAAGTGACCGAGGGCATGGATGTCGTCAACAAGATCGGCACGACCAAAACGGCGGCCGGTGATCGGCCCGCGACACCGATCCAGATGATCAGCGTCACCATCAACGGCGCGTAGTTCTTCCACGTTCAGGTTGGACCAGGGGCACGGCAACGCGCCCCTTTTTGCTGCGGTTTCATCGCAATCGCGAGTCGGCAGTCCGTGTGCTTCCGAGCGCGAAGCCTGGCCCTGGGCCACGCGGCGATCTTGAGAGATAAGTCCCGCGGATGGAAGAGCGTCGTCCTCGGATCCTTCGGAGCTGGAACGGCTCGGGCGCGCCCGACTGAATGGAGAACTTCTGAATCGGGTGGCGTCTTCCTCACCTTATCTGGCGGAAAGTCAGAGAACGGGGGAGCG
>JBDSLN010000201.1:0-13079 GCA_039916365.1 Vicinamibacteria bacterium | reverse complement strand
GGCAGGGGTAGCTCGATGGAGTACCGTCGCCCGTGATAGGGGATGTCGTCGGTGCGAATCAGCTCGCTGTCGCTGTATCCGCTTCCACCCCATTGTGCTGCATCACTGGAAAGGACGCACCGGTAGTCGGTCGACTCGGGAACGCCGAGGCGATAGTGCGCGTGCGGCGTCGGCGTCAGGTTGAGCACCACCACGGCGTGGCTGTCGTTGCTCCGGCGGAGGTAGGACAGTACGCAGTTCGTCTTGTCCGATACGTCGATCCACTCGAACCCGCGCGTCTCCGCATCGAGTTGCCAGAGTTGCGGCAGCTCCTGGTACAGCGTGCCGAGCCGCGCCATGTACTCCCTGAACGCGGCACGATCCGCCTCTTCGCCGAGATGCCAGTCGAGCGACTGGTCATGGTTCCACTCGCTCGGCAGGGCGAGCTCGCTGCCCATGAACAGCAGCGACTTGCCGGGCCGCGTGAGCATGTACGCGAACAGGACGCGCAGGTTCGCGAGCTTCTGCCAGCGGTCGCCGGGCATCTTCTGGAACAGCGATCCCTTCAGGTGCACCATCTCGTCGTGCGAGAGGGGCATGATGAAGTTCTCGCTGTGCTCGTAGATCATCGCGAACGTCAGCAGGTCCTGGTGGAACTGTCGGTAGACCGGATCCTTGGCGAAGTACTCGAGCGTGTCGTGCATCCAGCCCATGTTCCACTTGAAGGTGAAACCGAGCCCACCCTCGTGGATTGGCCGCGTCACACCGGGCCACGCCGTGGAATCTTCCGCGATCGTCACGCATCCGGGTGCTTCTGCGTGCACCACTGCATTCATGTCGCGCAGGAAATCAATTGCGTCGAGGTTCTCCCGTCCGCCGTACCTGTTCGGGAGCCACTGCCCTGCCTCGCGGCTGTAGTCGAGATACAGCATGGACGCCACGGCGTCCACGCGCAGGCCGTCGATGTGGTAGCTGTCCAGCCAGTGAAGCGCGCTTGCGAGCAGCAGGTTGCGCACCTCGCGACGGCCGTAGTTGAAGACGTAGGTGCCCCAGTCAGGATGCTCGCCCTGACGCGGATCGAGGTGCTCATAGAGCGCCGTCCCGTCGAACCGCCCCAATGAGAAAGCGTCTTTCGGGAAATGCGCGGGCACCCAGTCGAGAAGCACGCCGATCCCGCGCGCATGCATCTCATCGACGAAATACCGAAAGTCGTCCGGGTCGCCGAAGCGTGAAGTGGGCGCGAAGTACCCGGTGACCTGGTAGCCCCACGAACCCTCGAACGGATGCTCCATCACCGGCATCAGCTCGACATGGGTGAAGCCTGCTTCGACGACGTAGTCGCCGAGCTCATGCGCGATCTCGCGGTAGGTCAAGGACCGTCCGTCCTCCTCGGGCACGCGACGCCAGGAGCCCAAATGGACTTCGTAGACCGACAGAGGCCCACGGAGCGCGTCGGCGGTCGCCCGCGCCTTCATCCAGTCCTCGTCACGAAATTTGTACTTGCGCTCGTGCACGATCGCCCCGGTGAGCGGGGCCTTCTCCACCCAGCTGGCGAACGGATCGATTTTGACGATCGGTCCCAAAGGCGTGCGAATCTCGTACTTGTAGACCGCTCCTGATTCCAGTCCGGGCACGAACAGCTCCCATATGCCCGACGTGCCGAGGTTGCGCATAGGATGCAGCCGACCATCCCAGGTGTTGAAGACCCCCACGACGCTGACTCCGAGGGCATTGGGCGCCCACACTGCAAAGCTCACGCCCTTGACGCCGCCCAGATCGCAGACATGCGCGCCCATCCGATCCGCGAGTTTTTCATGACGGCCTTCGCTCGACAGATGAACGTCGATTTCGCCGAAGGTGGGAAGAAAGGCGTAAGGATCGGGACCGCGCACCGTGAGGCCGTCCCGGTAGTTCACCTCGAGCTGATAACCACAGATCTTCGGGCAATCGGCCATGACACCTTCAAACAAGCCACCCGCGTGAACCTGCTGAAGCGGGTGCCTTCGACCGCCTTGGTCCTCGACCGCCCACACCGACTTCGCGTCCGGGCGGCGGGCACGCACGATGACTCCTCGAGGAGTCTCGTGAGCGCCCAGAAAAGCATGCGGATCTCGGAGCTCGAGAGACATCAGCCGCTTGAGGTCGTGTTTCGAGAGCGTATTCATGAAGCCTCCTTGATGCTGAGGGAGAGGGCTCGCGAGAGGTCGCGAACATCGTCGTCCAACTGGATGCCGCTTTCGATGGCGGCGTAGAGAAGTTCTTGCGCGCGCCCGAGTTGCCCGGCGATCCCCAAAAGGTCGCCTACCTGAGCCAGCCTGGTGACGGCCCGGCTGCGTTCCGGGGAAGGCTCGGCCACCGCTCCGGCCACACCCTCCGCCACCAGCGCGCCGAAGGCAAGCCCGGCTTCCGCGCGCTCGAAAACGTAGCCGCGCTGTTCCGCTTCGACGGCAATCGCCACCGCATCTTCGTAGGCTTTGGGGTCCTTGCTCCCGCCGGCCCGGCCCATCGCTTCGTCGAACCGACGGCTGAACGTGAACTCCGCGGCCGCCCGAAGGGCTGGGGGAAGCTCGAATCCCGCTTCGCTCAACATCGCCAGGATCCGCTCGTTGGTTTCATACAGGTGGACGTATTCCCCGGCGAAACGACTGACGACATCGCCGAACACCAGACGCGAGATGTGTTGAAGCCCGTCCGGAAAGACACTCTGCAGACCGTGCTCCTCTGGACCAAACTCCTGCTGCGCCATCCGCAACAGCACAGGCAGCGAAGCGGTTCGAAGGTTCGACCAGAATTTCGCGGCCGACGCCTGGAATCGCTCGGTGCCGGGATACGGCCGAAGGGCGCAATAGAAATCGACGCCGCCGAAATGCATCGAAGCAACCCCGAAGTCGTAGCGCCGTCCCGTCGCCAGTTCCTCCAGTTCAACCCGCCCGGTCCACCGAACCACCCGGCCCTGACGTTGTCGCTGGGTGTGAGAACGGCGCACTTGGAAGCCCGCGAGGAATTGTTCCTCGGCGAGCCCCTCCACCAGGCCCGAGATGGCGAGATGCGCCGCGACCCGCGAGGGCGTGGTGCGCAGAGGATCGACGAAACGCTCGAAGACCTCTGCTCCGCTCCCCCACTCCGGCACGTTGGATCGAGCGGCGCCGATCGCCTCCATGAAGGCGGCGCGCGGCGACTCGAGGCCGAGGTCTTCCATCAAATCCAACGCGCGCCCGACATATTTGAGGACTTGAACGGTTTCGATGCCGGAGATATCCGCGAAGAACCAACCGCAGCTCGTGTACATGAGCTGACAGAAGCGCTGGATCTCCAGCAGGCACAACGCGCGCTCGCGCTCATTCACATCGAGAGCCCTGGGAGCAACTTCGAGCAGCCACTCCGCCTTGTCTTTCTTCGGATCGAGGATCAGCTCGATGTACCGATCCCGCGCTACCCATGGATCGACGAAGAGATGGTCGCGGGCCGCCTCAAATGCGCGCGTGGCCTCGTCCCGCACCAGATCGAGCGCCGCCCGCAAGGGACCTCTCCAGGCCTGGTTCCATCCCTGTCGGGCCCCGTTCTCACAACCGCAGTCACGCGTCCAACGACCCACGCCATGGGCGCAACTCCAGGCGGTTCCCTCGCCTTCAGGACCAGGCTTGACGCGGACCTCGGTGGTCGGACGATGATCGTCTAGATAGGCCGCGTAGTTCGTGACTCTGAATCCGGCAAGTTCGGCCTCGTGGAGGAGGGCATGGGCGAGCGCCCTCTCACCGTGGAGGGTGTGATGCCCATAACTTTCACCATCGGTCGCGATGTGAACCAGCCGGCCTTCGCCAACCGCACCTTGGGACAGTCGGCCAATGAAAGCCTGACTGGAGTTCAGTACGCCTTCAAAGGCAATGGAGCGGGCGATCGGGCCGTCATAGAAGAAGACCGAAAGTTCGCGGCCTGAGCCGTCTGGATGAACCCATCGATACGCGACCCCCGGATCGATCGTGTTGTTGGAAACGTCCACCCATGGCTGATCGTCGGACGCACGAACCGCCTCCGCCTGATTCGGGGCGAGGATCACGAAACGGAGTCCCTCGTCCACAAGTGCGGCAAGCGTTGCGTCGTTCGCGGCGGTTTCCGGCAGCCAGAGGGCCTCGGCTTCGCGCTTGAAGCGATGACGAAAATCGGCCAGGCCCCAGCGGATCTGGGTGCGTCGATCGCGGTCGGTGCACAGCGAGAGAATCGCGTGGTTGTAGCCCTGTGCGATCGCGTTGCCGTGTCCGTTGTTCGCCTTCTGGGAAATCTGGTCGGCTTCGATGACACGCAGATAGGCGATTTGATCGTGCTCCTGCATCCACGAGAGGAGCGTCGGGCCGAGGTTGAAGCTCAGGTACGAGTAGTTGTTGACGATCCGCGACACCTGTCCGAAGCTGTCGAAGATGCGGGCGAACGCGTTTGCGCGATAGCACTCGCGATGGATGCGTTCGTTCCAGTCGTGGTCCGGCCGCGCGCTCGGCTCGTTTTCCACCAGCCCCGTCCAGGGATTCTCACGCGGCGGCTGATAGAAATGTCCGTGAAGTACCAACGCCCTCATTGATCGTCGCTCCTCAATTCACCACCGGCGACCACGCCGGCAGACTCAGTACGACATCTTCTCTGTTCGGACGTGCGGTACCAGGGTGTTCATTGCACTTTCCTCCCTACCCGAAGAATGTGAGCGGTCTCTATCTCGGGATCGAGACGGATGTAGTTCTCGGCTGACCAGATCCACTGCTCGCCGGTCAGGAGCTCGTCGACCACAAACTGATCTCCTTCTTCGAAACCGAGGTCAGGGAGCGGAACCAGGCCCGTCCCGTGGTGGGGGTTATGGGGATCGATGTTCACCGCGACGAGGAGGGTGTCCCTCCCATCGGCCGAGGTCTTCCGATACAGCAGCAGGTTTGGATTGTCGGTTTCATAGAACCGAAGACCGTCCAGTCGCTGCAGAGCCGGGTGAAGGCGCCGAATGGCGTTCACCTTGGCGATGATCTCGTTGAGGTTACCGGGAGCGTCGAAGTCCCGATGCTTGAGCTCATACATCTCGGAGTTCAAGTACTCCTCGGTGCCGGGCACCGGATCGTTTTCGCACAGCTCATAGCCGCTATAGATGCCGTAGGAAGGCGACAACGTCGCGGCCAGGATGAAGCGTTGAATGAATGCGGCGCGTCCGCCGGTTTGAAGGATCTCCGGCAGGACGTCCGGCGGGTTCGCAAAGAAGTTCGGACGGAAGTACGCGAGCATCTCAGGAGACGTGAGTTCGGTCAGATACTCGATGAGCTCCTCTCCGGTATTGCGCCACGTGAAGTACGTGTACGACTGGGTGAAGCCAACTTTCGCCAGCGCCTTCATCATCTTGGGCCGAGTGAAGGCCTCGGAGAGAAAGATGACGTCGGGGTGAAACCGGTGGATGCGGTCGATGACGTAACGCCAGAACGGCAGGGGTTTCGTGTGGGGATTGTCGACCCTGAAGATTTTCACCCCGTGAGAAACCCAGAAAGCGAGCACATCGTGGAGAGCTTCCCAGAGCGCTTCCCAGTCCGGATTCTCGAGGTGCATGGGGTAGACGTCCTGGTACTTCTTCGGAGGATTTTCCGCGTACTTGATCGTGCCGTCGGGGCGATGACGAAACCACTGGGGATGGCTGGTCACCCAGGGGTGATCGGGCGAGGCCTGAATGGCGAAGTCGAGTGCTACTTCCAGACCCAGACGCGACGCGGTTGCCACGAAGTGGTCAAAGTCTTCGATCGTGCCGAGCCGAGGCTCGACCGCCGTGTGCCCGCCCGCCGATCCGCCAATCGCCCAGGGGCTTCCCGGGTCCTCAGCCGTCGCCGTGAGCGAATTGTTCTTACCCTTGCGATGCGCGGTTCCAATCGGGTGAACGGGCGGCAGGTACACCACGTCGAATCCGAGATCGCGCAGGGCCGGAAGACGGCGCTCTGCCTCGCGAAGCGTGCCATGGCGGCCCGGGATCTCGCCTTGAGACCTGGGAAACAACTCATACCAAGTGGAGAACAGGGCATGTTCGCGCTCCGCTGTGATTTCCAGATAAGGCTCGCGCGCGACCAGGTCTGTTCGTTCGGCCACACTCGAGATCAGGTCACGGAGCTCCTGATCACTCGCCAGGACAAGCGTCCGTCGCGGCCCCGTCGCGCGCTTCAGGCGGCTCAGGAGCGCCATGAGTCGTAAGGCTGTCTGACCCTTCGCCCGCGCCACTGTGGCCGTGAGGAGGTCGACGCCTTCAAGAAGATCCAGCGCCAGCTCTGCGGAAAGAGCGGCTCCGGCACGCACCTTCCTGGCGTAGCCGTAAAGCCAGGAAGCGTAGTGGTCGGTCCAGGCTTCCACAGTGAAGAAATAGCGCGTGTTTTCGTCGAGAGGAAACTCACCGACAAAGCGGTCGTTGTCCTGAAGAATCAGAGGCGCTGTCCGCACCTCGGTTTCTTCACCTTTGCGCCAACGGATGGCGGCGCCCAGAACACCGTGACCATCACGGAAAATGTCCGCGCTGACAACGCACGGTGTTCCTACGATGGCTTTCGCCGGATAGAGACCTCCATCCACCGAAGGCATGACGTTCTCGATGAAGATGCCGCTGGGGAGTGTTTTCACGCGGGTCGCTCCGATGCTCTTCCGTAGGTCGTGGTCAATTCGCCGAGCCGATCAAGAGCCGCGTCGGTCAACTCGCCTTCCTGAAATCTCCATTCCCAATTTCCGGTTTTGGTGCCGGGACGATTCATGCGACCGGCCGCCCCCAGTCCCATCACGTCCTGCAACGGCACAATGGCAAGGTTCGCGGGACTCATGAGGGCCAGGCGAATGAGATCCCAGTGAATCTCTTTGCCGCACGTGCCGAGGTAGCGAAGCAGCGTCTGTTTCTCGGCGGCGATTTGCGCCCGCGATCTCGTGCTCGCCGCGCCCTCACGTTCCCTGAACCACCCGACGCACGTGTTGTTGTCGTGGGTCCCCGTGTAGACGACGGCGTTTTGCGGACAGGTGAACGGTCTCGATCCATTCAACGGGTCGCCGCCGAAAGAGAACTGCAAAACCCGCATGCCGGGCAACTGAAAACGATCACGCAGTGCTTCAATTTCGGGGACCATGATGCCGAGGTCCTCGGCGATGAAAGGAAGACCGCCAAGCTTCCTCTCTAGCATGAGAAAAAAATCAGCCCCCGGCCCTGCGCGATAGCGTCCACGCTTCGCACTTTTCGCACCCGCGGGGACCACCCACGCTCGATGAAAGGCGATGAAGTGGTCGAGGCGCACCAGGCCAAACAGGTCGAGAGAGCGCTGCAACCGTTTAACCCAGAAATCGTAGCTCGTGGACTGGAGGACGTTCCAGTTGTAAAGCGGATTGCCCCAAAGTTGACCGCCCTCCGCGAAGTGATCGGGAGCAACGCCCGCCACGAGCGTCTTTCGGCCGCTCCGATTGAGTTCGAAAACCGCGCGGTTGGACCACACGTCGACGCTGTCGTGTTCGACGTAAAAAGGAATGTCGCCAATGAGATGGACGCCCTTGCTATCGGCGGCCGCCCGCAACTGCTGCCACTGCCGGTTGAACTGATACTGCACAAACGCGTGATACCGGATCTCGTCGGAATGCTCGTCGCACGCTCGCTTCATCGCTCGCTCCTCGCGGAGACGTAGACCGGCGGGCCAGGCGGTCCATGGCTTGCCTCGATAGGCGCGACGGAGGGCCATGAAGAGAGTGTGGTCGTCAAGCCACGACCCTTGTGCGCTCTGGAAGTGGGCGAAGTGCTTCTGCTCGGTGCGGTCGGCCTGACCAAACGCCGCGTAAGCCTCGCGCAGCAAGCGGTCACGCATTCTCATAGCGGCCTTGTAGGAAACGTGGCCCGCGGGAAGTGGGCCGGAAAGACGGAGGCGGCGGGGCATCAGCAAGCCGTCTCTCGCCAACAGATCCGGACTCACGAGCAACGGAGAACCCGCGAAGGACGACGGCGAGCTGTAAGGAGCGTTCCCTGCTCCGACGGGACACACGGGCAGCACCTGCCAATGCGTCTGACGCGCACGACTCAGCTGCGCGACGAACCGATGCGCGGATGGTCCCAGATCCCCGCAGCCATAGCGACCCGGCAAAGAGGTCAAGTGGGCCAGCACGCCGCTGCCTCGTTCTGGATGCTGGGCTGCCTTCACCGGCTTCATTCACTCACCTCGATCAACACGATGGGCAAATGTGACCACCTCTGCCTTCGACGTACCCGCGTCAGCGGTTCTCGCAACACACGCGCTTAACATACATGCGTCTTTTTACCCGCTGTCAGCCAGGCCACGGAAGTTCACCTTGTTTGATTGCGAGCCCAACGTCAAGACACTGGTCGGTTCCCCGCATCCAGGAATTTGTCCCAGGACGCCAAGCCCTATGATCCCGCTATGGACGAGACCGCCCGTATCCTCGACGACCTTCGCGAACTTGTGGTGCGTGAGTCGCCTTCCGACGACGCCGACCGCGTCAGCGCCGTGGCGTCCTGGATCGTCGAACGCCTGAACCGCGGCGGGAGCAAGGTCGCGCGCGCCGTGGAGTGTCCACTCCGCGGTGACGCTGTGCTTGCGACCGTCGGTACGGACACAACCAGGCCAAGCACTCTGCTGCTCGGCCACATCGACACCGTCTGGCCTGTCGGCACTCTCGCCGAGATTCCTTTCACCACCGACGGCGGGGTCGCGCGCGGTCCTGGTGTCTTCGACATGAAGGCCGGAGTCGCGATCGGCATCCGCGTCCTCGATCGGCTGCGCCAGTCGCCCTCGGCCCCAAGAGTGAGCTTGTTGCTGGTGCCCGATGAAGAAGTCGGCAGCTCAGCGTCTAGTGAGTTGCTGATCGCTCAGGCGAAACAGCATGACCGTGTTCTCGTGCTGGAACCGTCGGCGCCAGGTGGTGCCGCCAAGATTGCGCGCAAGGGGACGGGTCTCTTTCGCCTGAGGTTCACCGGAATTCCGTCGCACGCGGGATTGGATCCAGAGAAAGGCGCTTCCGCCCTGACCGCGATGGCGGAGTTTGTGACCTCGCTTCCTGGTCTGCAAAACGCGGAGGCCGGAACAACCGTGACCGCGACTCTTGCTTCGGCGGGAACGAAGACCAACGTCATTCCGGAGAACGCCGACGTGGCTGTCGACTGCCGCGTCTGGACCGCCGCAGAACCCGAGCGCGTGGAGCGTGGACTGCGCGCATGGCGACCGAGCGACGGGCGGGTCAAGGTTGAGGTGAATGGCGCGTTTGATCGTCCGCCGCTCGCCGAGACTGAGGCGTCACGTGCGCTTTTCGCGACCGCGCAAAGGGTGGCGGCTGGGCTTGGTTTCGAACTGGAAGGTCGTCGCGTTGGTGGCGCCTCAGACGGAAATCTCACCGCCGCCGCCGGAGTGCCGACGCTCGACGGGCTCGGTCCGATGGGCGATGGCGCTCATGCGCGTCACGAGCATGTCTTGATCGATGACCTGGCGCGTCGCGTGGATCTGATCGAACAGCTGGTTTTGTCTTAGTCGCGCGCGCTACAGCGCGGCCAGAAAGTTCTGGCGCATCCGCGGCGACAGGGGTCGCTTGGTCATCGTTTTCAGATCGACCACTACGACGACGTTCTTCGCACGGAATAAAACGGTGCGTCCACGACGGGCTTCATAGGCGAGGCCGACCGACGTCCGTCCGAGATGAATGACGCGCACGCTGATCTCGATGATGTCGCCATGGCGTATGGGGCTGACGAAGTCCACCTCGAACCGCACGGCGGGAAATCCCACCCCACCACGGATGACCTTTGAGTAGGCCGGGCCAATACACTCGTTGAAGAACGACTCGAACGCACAGTGGCAGAAGTCGACGAGGCGCGGGTAATAGGCGGTGCCGGCCGGATCCACGTCGTGAAACAGGATCGGCGTCGTGAAGATGAACGGCGTGTTCCTGCCTTTGGTTCCTCGAACCGGAGCGCTGTGCTTGATCATGGTCTGCCCATTCTGACAACGCGGAGCGAAAACGCTGTTCCGTCAGTGACAGAATGCCGCATCTTGGCTGTGGGTCTGCTCGATCGCCTCGGACTGTCCCGGCCCGAACTTCGCGGCTGGATCGCCTACGACTGGGCGAATTCCGTGTTCATGACCTCGGTCATTCAGGTCTTCCAGGTGTACTTCGCGAATATCTCCGCGCACGATCTGACGAAGGCGGAGTCGAGCGCGCGGTTCTACTCGGCAACCACCATCGCCGCCCTGGCCGTGGCGATTCTCGGGCCGTTCGTGGGCGCGCTGGCCGATTTCTCCGCGACCCGCAAGCGATTGATGGGCGTGTTCATCACCATCGGTGTGGTCGCGACCCTGGGAATCGCGGTTGTCGAACCCGAGCACTGGGGGTGGAGCCTCGCCTGGTACAGCCTTGGAAACATCGCGATCGCGGTTTCGTTCATCCTCTACGACTCGCTGCTTCCGCATGTGGCGCGCCCCGAAGAGATCGACCTCGTCTCGTTGGCAGGCTACGCATTTGGATATCTCTCCGGCGGGCTCGTGCTTGGATTGAATCTTCTCTGGATGTCGAATCCTCACGCTTGGGGCTTCGCAAACGCGGGGACCGCGACCCGCGCATCGTTTGCGTTTGCGGCGCTGTGGTGGGCCCTCTTCTCGATCCCTCTGTTTCGCAACGTCCCCGAGCCTCCAGCCTTTGGAGACGGCGGAACTCGACGCGCGTTCGACGCCATGGTCGGTACCGTCCGCTCCCTCGCCTCGACCTTCCGCGATCTGAAGCGCTATCGCGAGGCGTTCCTGATGATGGTCGCCTTCCTCATCTACAACGATGGCGTCAACACGGTCATCCGCGTCGGAGCCACCTACGGCACGGAGATCGGGATTCCGCAGTCACGCCTGCTCCTGGCCATCCTCGCCGTGCAGTTCATCGGTCTTCCCTGCGCGTTCTTCTACTCACACATCGCGCAGAAGTTCGGCACGCGCAACGCGATTTACCTCTCGCTCGTGACGTACCTGGGAATCTGCGTGCTTGGCTATGTGATGACGGAAACCTGGCAGTTTTTCCTGCTGGCATTCCTGATCGGCACGGCCCAGGGCGGAGCGCAAGCCTTGTCGCGCTCACTGTTCGCCAGCCTTATTCCGAAGGAGAAGTCTTCGGAGTTTTTCGGCTTTTATGGCGTCGGTGATCGCTTTGCGGGCGTGATGGGCCCGGCGCTCTTCTTCGTGATGGTGACTTTGACCGGCTCCAGCCGCGGCGGTTTGCTCGGGCTGGCGATCTTCTTCGTCATCGGCGCGTTCCTGTTGTCGCGCGTGGACATCGTGAAGGGACGAGCGCTCGTAGAAGCCCGCGACCAATCGGCCTAGCAGCCCGTGGTGAAAGTCCGGATGGACGGGCACAGCCTTCTACGACGAGAAGGTTTTCAGGGCTTTCAGGACGGTGTCGATGTCCCTCTCCGTGTGATCCGCGGAGACCTGAAAGCGAATCTCTTCATCGCCCTTCGGCACCACCGGATAGGACAGACCGGTCGAGAGAATCCCGTTCGCGAACAGGTGCTTCACCAGGGCCTGCGTCCTGGGTGTGTCGCGGACCACCAGAGGAGTGACGGGATGCTCTCCTCGGATCGTTTCAAAGCCGAGGTCGATCAGACCTTTCTCGAATTTCGCCGTCATCGCGCGCAGGTGGGTCAGCAGACTTATTCCTTCCGGCGAATCGAGGACATCCACCGCGGTTTTGGCCGCCGCCGCTTCCGCCGGTGTGATGGGGTTTGAGTAGATGTACATCATCGATGTCTCGCGCAGGAAGTCGATCAGAGTCTGAGGACCAGCGACATAGCCGCCGTTGACGCCGAAGGCCTTTCCTAGCGTGCCGACCAGAATGTCGACGGGCCCACAGCCGGTGAACTCTTCCGTCCCCCGGCCGGTTGTGCCGAAGGCTCCGACGCCATGCGAGTCGTCCACGACCAGCACCGCGTTCTCCGCGAATCGATCGTCGAACTTCCGAACCATGCTCTGAATCTCGACGAGCGGCGCGTGATCGCCGCGCATGCTGAAGATGCCGTCGGTCACGACCACGGCCCGCCTGGCTCCCGTATCCGCGGCCTTCCGGAGCGCGATTTCGAGGTCTTTGACCTGATTGTGTTTGTAGACGAGTTTCTCTTTTGGCCTCGCCAGTCGCATCGCGTTGATGATGCAGTTGTGGTTCAGTTCGTCAGAGATGAGCGCCGTCTCGCTGGTGATCAAGGGAACGATGGTCGAGACGATGGCGGCGTAGGCGGATGAGAATGCCATCGCGGCTTCACGCCCGTGGAACGCCGCGAGGCGCGCCTCCAGCGCCACGTGAGGCTCGTAGGTGCCGCTGATGAACCTCACCGCCCCCGGGCCGCAACCAAAACGCGCCACCGCGAATTCTTCCGCCTCGACGACCCGTTTGTGCAGGCCCATGCCGAGATAGTTGTTCGAGTTCATCTTGATGAAGGGCTTCGGCCCTTGACCCTGCAACTCATAGCGAGGTCCATGACCGTCGCTGGGCGCCACCACGTCGGTGATGACCACTTCGTGGCGTTTATTCGATCCGCGGCCATCGATGGCGGAGATCTCGGCGGTCAAGGTTTGGGCGAGGCGATTGAAAGGCATGTGTGGGGGAGAATATGCCGAGACCGCTCAAGAGATCGCGGCATCCCGGACCTGCGCCGCACTCCCGGTGGTCGATTCCGTTCCGCGCTGCCCGCGCGGTACCGGCGCGTCTTCGAGCTTCCGGCTCAAGCGACGGGGCGGGGAAGAGATCAGCTAATTCGGGCTCGGAGCTTGGTCAGCATGTCTTCGACCATCGCGACGAGCCCATACTGAGGATCAAATCCCCACTCGGCTTTCGCGGCCGAGCAGTCGAGCGAGTTCGGCCACGAATCGGCGATGCCCTGTCGAATTGGGTCGACTTCATAACGCAGTTCGAACGCGGGAATGTGCTTTCGGATTTCTGCCGCTAGCTCTTCGGGCGTGAAGTTCATCGCAGTGACGTTGAATGAATTGCGATGGACGAGCTTTGTCGGGTCGGATTCCATCAGCTTGATGAGAGCCGCGATGGCGTCCGGCATGTACATCATGTCAAGGCGCGTGTCGGGTTTGAGGAAG
>JBDSLN010000200.1:0-13640 GCA_039916365.1 Vicinamibacteria bacterium | reverse complement strand
CCACCAAATCCAGGTAGAAGTACAGATTGTGCAGGGTCGTCAGAATGGCACCGGTCATTTCATTCGACATATGCAGGTGCCGAAGGTAGGCCCGCGAAGCCATCTTGCAGGTTGGGCATCCGCAGGTCGGGTCGATGGGCGACGCATCGCGCGCGAATTTCGCGTTCCGAATCGACATCTTTCCTCGCCAGGTGAAGACCTGGCCGTTCCGCGCGTTTCGCGTCGGAAGGACGCAATCGAACATATCGACGCCTCGCGCGATGCCCTCAATGAGATCTTCCGGTGTCCCCACTCCCATCAAATAGCGGGGACGATCTTCGGGCAGTTGGCGGTCCATGACCTCCAGGATCCGAACCATGTCGGGCTTCGGTTCCCCGACCGACAATCCGCCAATCGCGTATCCCGGGAACCCAATGGAGGTGATCGCCTTGGCACTTTCTTCGCGCAGATCGTCGTGGACGCCGCCCTGAACGATTCCGAACAGCCACTGATCCTCACGTGTGTGCGCGTTCTTTGAACGCAGTGCCCAGCGCGCGCTGCGTTCGGTCGCGTCCTTCACTTCCTCGCGCGTCGCCGGAAAAGGCGGGCATTCATCGAATGCCATGATGATGTCGGCCCCCAGCTTCATCTGGATGCCGATCGAGATCTCCGGCGAGAGTTCGAGCCGCGCGCCATCGAGATGACTGCGAAACACAACACTCTCTTCCGTTCGCTTTCGCAGCGCGGACAGGCTCATCACCTGATACCCACCGCTGTCGGTCAGGAACGGCCGACGAAATCCGGTGAAGCCGTGAAGTCCACCGAGCTCCTTCACCAGTTCTTCGCCCGGACGCACGTGCATGTGGTACGTGTTCGCAAGAATGATCTGCGCGCCGATGTCTTCGAGATGATTCGCGGTGAGTCCTTTGACCGAACCCGCCGTTCCCACGGGCATGAAAATCGGAGTCGCGATCTCACCGTGCGGAGTCGATAAACGACCCGCACGCGCCCGATGTGAGCGTGCCTCCACAGAAAAATCAAAAAAGTTCAAAGAGCCTCGCGTTCATCCGCGCGAAGTATAAAGAGCGATGAACGCAGAGCACCGCCAAAAATCTCCCATATAACGAACCATATCAAGATCGGACGACCCCCCAGACGCGCCCGAATCGCAGCCCGCCTGCGTCTTGACTAGAGCGAACGAAAGTCGCGAAAAACGCCCAGCCCGAAGGTTAGTGCTAAACAAACCATACCAATTTGAAACCAAAAGTAATCCACAGGCAATTGTCCACAGTTCTTCCACAGGCTAAGGCTCTGAAATAAATGGAGACGCGGCGTTTGAAAAACACATTCAGCTCTTGACAATGTGCATGCCATTACCTACGCTCCAGATAGTGCATGTCTCTGTTGTCAACACAAAATGTTGGAAACAGAGATTGGCAATATCTAGATCGAAAGGGGGGATTACACACCATGGCCGCTAAGAAAGCTGCTAAGAAGGCTGCAAAGAAGAAGAAGTAAGTCGCTTCCATTTGCGGCTTCAGGAGGGGGTGAGAGATCACCCCCTTTTTTATTGCCCGGCCTGCGAAGCCACACCCAGAATGAAACGCTCCACCGCCCAAGCGACTCCATCTTCGTCATTCGACGGCACGACGTCGAGTCCAAGCGCGCGCAGTTCGGCATCGGCATTGCCCATCACGCAACCGCGTCCTGCTTCCATGAGCATGCTTCGATCATTCCAGTTGTCGCCGATCGCGAGAACGTCGGGCAGGCCGAAACCCCAGGTCGAACAGAGGAACGCGAGCGCCTCCGACTTGTCGACGCTCGGCGCCACGACATCGATCAGGGAAAGATTGTCTTCGGGATAGACGGTGCGCAACACTGCCGCCGGAAGGGACGTCGCCGCAATTGCCGCCGCGAGTTGTTGCATCTCATTCATCGAACCCCCGAACATCACCTGGAGCGGATCCTCACGCTCCCTGGCGAGCGCGTCCTTGAGGCTCGGCACCAGGCGCACGTCCGGATGCGAGCGGCTGAGGTAGTAGGCGAGAAGCGTGTGCGAAGGCGAGGTGGTCTCGACGTAGAGCAGGCCTTCGCCGGCGTGACCGAAGTGCACGACAGGGTCAGCGTTCATCCCCTTGGCGAAGCGCACGACATCCGTCGCGGTCGCGCGATTGAGAGGCTTCACCCGGATGGGCCTCGCCTTCTCGATCACCAGCCCGCCGTTGTGCAGGATCATCGGAGGATCACACGGAAGCAGGTCGGCGATGCGCCTCGCGGCCGGATGGCGTCGACCCGTGACCAGCGCCACGCGGACGCCCGTATCAATCGCGTCGGCGATCGCGCGCAAGGTACGAGCGGAGATTTCCTTACGCGAGTTCAGCAGCGTCCCGTCAATGTCGAGCGCCAGCACGCGCACGCGGTCCGACCGATTCGGACTCAAGGAATGTTGCGGCCGTCGAAGACGTCCACTCGTTCGATGACGTCCCCCGGGCGAATCTTCTCCACCACGTTCATTCCCGAAAGCACCTGCCCGAAGTGGGTGTAGGCGCCGTCAAGGTGCGGCTGCGGTTCCATCGTGATGAAGAACTGAGAGCCTCCGGTATCTTTTCCCGACAGCGCCATACCCACCGAACCGCGGCCGTACGGGCGGCCACTGTATTCGCAACGAATGGTGGATCCCGGCCCGCCGTTTCCATCGCCACGCGGATCGCCACCTTGCACCACGAATTCCGGAACCACGCGATGGAAGGTCAGGCCGTTGAAGAAACCCGATTGCGCGAGCCGCACGAACGACAACGTCGTGAGGGGAGTCTCGACAAGATCCAGCGACATTTCGATCTGTCCGTATTTCGTGGTGATGATCACGTGCGGCGAGAAGAGCGCTGCCGCACCCGGTTCATAGAGCGCCACCAACCGTCGCGCGTCGGCCATCCGAAGTGCTGTTTCTTCCGGTGGTGGCACGCCCTCCGACAGGATTAAGAGCGCCTTCTGTCGCACCACTCTCGACGGGTCGGACCCGGCGATTTTTCTAAGAAGAGTCTTGCCGTCATCCTGCGGGTCCTTCCCCAGGGCATTGACGATGGACAGGCGCGCTTCAAGATCGGAATCGGCAAGTGAGGCATCGAATGCGCGGCGGTAAGCATCGGTGAATCGCTTGCTCGCTTTCGCTTCAATCGACGAAAGCGCATCCACCGCCGCGGCTCGCACGCTCATGTCCGCATGCTGTGCGTACTCTTGAAGTCTGATCGCGGCCTCAGGTCCCTGCGACTTGACCAGTGCGGGCAGGACCGCCGCGACGACCCGCAGGTCAGGGTCCTTGAGCATCGGAACCAGAAGTGTCGTTCCGCGATCGCCCATCGACTCGCCGATCGCTTCCGCGATCGCCTGTCGGACGCGCCAGTCTGCATCGGCGCCCACGGTGGACAGAACGATTCCGACGTCGGACGCGTCGATCTTCGTCAGCGCATGCCAGGCGGCCGCCCGGATCCAAGGGTCCAGACTCCCGACATTCTCGATCACGCGCGATCGAAACTTTGAATCCGGAGGCAACGCAGCCAGAGCCAGCAAGGCCTCCCGCCGAAGGACCGGGTTTTGCGATTCGAGATGGAGCGCCACCGCAGCCGTTCCCTCGGACGTACCGATGGCCGCGACGGCGCGCAGAGATTGAACGACAACCCCTTCGTCGCGATCCTCGGCAAGCTTCCGCAACACGCCGAGGTGCGCGGGACTCTTCAGCGCGCCCAGTCCCCTCGCCGTGAGTGAACGGATGTAGGGATCCTCCGCGGTGGCGCCGGCGAGAAGAACCGGACTGAGTCGTGCGTCCGCGATCCGCATGGCGGCCCAGACACTCGCCCACCAGTCGATGACGGGCGCGCCGTCCGGCCCAAGCACGGCCGTCGTGAACGCGTCTACATTCTTGAGCCGCGCGAGCGCGAACAAATACAGCCGGAGTTCAACCCACGGGTCGTCCGCCCGCGAGGGATCGTCTCCGCGGATCCGGAGCGGTGTCTCTGATCCTTTGGGAAGAGCCCGCTTGAATGCCGCGGCGATGGCCGGAGCGGATGAAGCCTGACCGATGCGTCCGAGAGCTTCCGCGGCGCGTCCGCGCGTGATCGCGTCCGCGTCCGACAAAGACGTCGTGAGGGCAGCGACACTCTCGACCGACCCGATCAATCCCAGAGCGAACGCGGCGGAGCGCCGCACTTCGACTTCAGGGTCGGACAGCTTCTGAACAAGTCGAGCGACCGCGAGCGGATCGCCAATCCTTCCTGCGGCGACGGCGGCGCGTCGGCGAATGGCCGGATCGTCGCTTGAGAGGAAAGACTGAAGCGTTCCTGCCTCCAGTGTCCGGCTGTCTTCCAGAACGAGAATGCGCGCGAAGGTCTCCAGACGGGACAGCGGATCGGGCGCCGGGCGTCCAGGCTTCATGTTCGAGGACGCGCACGAGGCTGTCATGGTGGCGAGAAGGAAAAGAGCTGCGTGTTTCATGGATGAGGGTGTGGGGGAGCGGGGGAGCGAGTAGGACGAGCCAGTCTCCAGTGTAATTGTGAGTCCGGCGTAGACGCTCGCGGTCGGAGCGAACCCCTTCCCCGATTTAGACTCATTCAGCGCGTTCGCCATGAAGTGTCCCTCCTGCGGCCGTCCTATCGCCATGGCACGTCCGACGTGTGTCTATTGCGGGGCCAGGCTCTCCGTTGAACTGCTCGAGAAAGCTGCCTCCGCAGCGCGCCGCATCTTGCAGACGAGCACCCTTGCCGGGCTCGAGAAAGCTGCTAAAGGCATTTCACCGGATCACGTCTGGCGGCGCTACCTGATTCTGGATACGAAGGATGTCTCGGTCGAATCGGTGGCATCGGCGTGCTTGGCTTCGACCTGGGAGGCGCGCCAGTGGCAGTCCGCATCGCGGTATCGCCTGTTGAAAGTGACGAGCGAGACCGCCGCCCCCATCGAATCGGCGCTCCGCGAGCACCGCTTGCCCTTTTTCGCTCTTTCAGAAGAAGTCGTGGGCGCCGCGCGAAACCCTCTTCTCTTAGAGGCGGTGGATTCGACATCTGCTCTCTTGAAAGTCACTTTTCGAGCGGAAGCGGGCGGCCAGTCCCAGACCCGCGAGATCCGGAACGAAGACATCGCGATCCTCCTCTCGGCGCCCATCCGCCGCGAGAAAGTGAAGGAGGCCACGTCGAGGCACGCCCAGGCGGATACCCGCCTCGAGGACGCGTGGCTCATGCATATGCACCTTAAGGACGATCCCCGGCCGTTCGAACTGGATCCCCGCCGGGTGGCGTTCGAGGGCGGTGGATCGACCTCCGCATACATGCGCTCGCTGGAACTCCTGCGGCGCCTGGCGGTGCATGTTCCGCACGACGAGGCCTTTAAGAACACGGTCCCCGCCCTTTCTCCCGGAACCGACCCGTTGATCGAGCTCGCGAGTCTGAAGACGCCTCAAAAGTCCGGTGCGAAGGAAGCGAAGCTCGTCGTTCTGGACAATGTGGCCCAGTTTCGCGAGTATTCGGCGTGGCGCGGCACCGTCGAGAAGGCTCGACCGCAGGGTCGTTCCGGGCCTGTCTGAAGGCCAGGATTCCTCCCGCCTTGTGCTACCTTCCTCTTCTCTCATGAAGCTTGTCGTCCAGATCCCGTGCCTGAACGAGGAGGAATCCCTTCCCTCCGCATTAAGAGCTATCCCCCGTCAGATCGAAGGTGTCGACCAGGTCCTCATTCTGGTGATCGACGACGGGTCGAAGGATCGGACCCGAGAAGTCGCCATGGCGAATGGGGCGGATCACGTGCTCCGTTTCACCCGCCACAAAGGCCTCGCCAGTGGCTTCATGGCCGGCCTCGACGCAAGTCTGAAGCTCGGCGCCGACATCATTGTCAACACCGATGCCGACAATCAGTACCCCGCCGCCGACATCCCGAAACTGATTGCCCCCATTCTTCGCGGTGAGGCCGATATGACGATCGGCGACCGTCAGGTGTCTGAAGTCGCGCACTTCTCCTGGATGAAACGGAAGCTTCAGATGCTGGGCAGCTTCGTGGTGAGGAAGGTCTCAGGGACCGACGTGCCCGACACCACAAGCGGCTTCCGCGCCTTCTCGCGGGAGGCCGCGCTGCGCATCAACATCATCAGCGAGTTCACCTACACCCTCGAATCGATCATCCAGGCCGGCAAGAAGCGCCTGGCGATAGCACATCTGCCGATCGAGGCCAAACACACAAGGCCGTCGCGACTCTTCGGATCCACCTACGAGTACGTGAAGCGTTCCATGGCGACGATCGTCCGGATCTATGCGATGTACGAGCCCTTCAAGGTCTTCATGATCCTGGGGAGCGTTCTCTTCTCGGCGGGCGCCGCCCTCGGTCTGCGCTATGCGTACTTCTGGTGGATGGGTGATATCCGCGGCCATCTCCAATCCGCGGCTTTGTCGGTGCTTCTCCTGATCCTCGGATTTCAGACCCTGCAATGGGGCCTCATGGCCGACCTCATCGCCAGTAACCGCAAGCTGATCGAAGACGTTCTCTATCGCGTGCGAAAGGCAGAGCTTCAAGACAAGGATCCGCGTGGCTGAGCCGCGCGACACCTCCGTCGTCATTCCTGCCTTCAACGAAGCGGACGGCATTGCGAACACGATTCACGGCCTGAAGTCACAGGGCTTTGCGGAAATCCTGGTCGTGGACGACGGATCGACTGACGACACCGGCGCGAGGGCGGAGGAAGCAGGCGCCCGAGTGGTTCGCCACCCTTACAACAAAGGCAACGGCGCGGCGGTGAAATCTGGAATCCGTGAGGCGAAGTCTCCGGTGGTTCTGCTCATGGACGCCGACACCCAGCACGACCCCGCCGAAGCGGGAACGATCATTGGGCCGATTGGTGACTACGACATGGTGATCGGAGCACGGTCGCTGAGCCACCAGTCGTTGCTGCGAGCTACTGGAAACGCAATCTTCCGCTCCCTGGCGTCCTGGCTGACCGGGCGTCCGATTCCCGACCTGACCTCGGGCTACCGCGCAGCCAAGCGATCGGCGCTTCTGGAGATCCTCCATCTCCTGCCGAACGGCTTCTCCTATCCGACGACGTCCTGCCTGGCCATCATGAAGTCCGGACAAAGCGTGCTCTTCGTTCCGATCACCGCGCGCGCGCGCATCGGCACTTCCAAGATCCGCCCGCTCCAGGACGGGTTTCGTTTCATCCTCATCATCTTCAAGATCGTCACCCTGTACGCGCCGTTGCGGGTGTTCGCGCCGATCTCCGTCGCTTCGCTCATCGCCGGCATCGCCTACGGCATCTGGAATGTGATGAAGTTCGACAAGATTCCGATGGGCTCGGCCCTTCTGATTCAGCTGGGCGTGGTGGTCTTTCTGTTCGGCCTGATTTCCGAACAGATCGCTTCCATGCAGGACAGGCGTTGAGGCCGTCCTACGCTAAAGGCGACGTTGCTGCGCTTCTCGTTCTCGCCATCTTTCCGCTGCTCGCCTACGCCGAACCGCTCCTCGAACATCGACTTCTTGGACCGGGCGATGGTGTTGCGCTCCATCTTCCGCTTCGGGCGGAAGCGTTTGAGGCCTATCGACACGGGTCACTGCCCTTCCTGAACACAAAGGAGTTCCTTGGCACGCCGCTGCTTGCGGCCTACCGCGGCGGCGTTCTCTTCCCGCTGACTTTCCTGCTCGCACCGTTTGAAACGTTCTCAGCCTTTCAGGCGCTGGTCCTGATTTCGATGTCGATGGCGGGAGTGCTCACCTATTTCTATCTGAAGCGCCTCGGTGCTCTTGGGCATGGGGCATTCGTGGGGGCGCTGTGCTTCGCTTACGGTCCCTATCTCCTGGGTCACTTTGAAGACACCGCGACACTCGTGGCAGCGCCCATGCTGCCTCTGGTGATGCTCGCGGCGGAATCGCACATGAATCGCGCGAGTGCGGCGAGGCTTGTGGGGCTGGGTGTTGCGATCGCCCTCCTGATTGTGGCCGGTTCGCCCGAGGCGCTTCGGGCAGGCGGCGCGCTTCTCTTCGGCCGCATTCTCCTGGGGCATACCCTTGGTCGCTCTCCTCGCACTCCACCTCGCCTCGCCACCGGTCTCGCCGTCCTGATTGGCCTAGCCCTGTCCGCGCCGCAGTGGCTTCCGACCCTCGCGCTCTTTCCTTCCGCGGGCCGACAACTGACGGGTCTCGCCTCCGCGAGCAGCGCCGAAGGCGTTTCGGGTCTTGCCGGTTTGATTCTAAAGACGGTCACGCACACCCCGGCAGCGAGCCTGGCCCTTGCCAGCTTGCCACTCTTGCTGGTGCGCCTGCCGGTGCGGGTCCTGTTGATTGCGGTGGTTGCATCCCTTGCTCTGCAAACGGGACGTGGGCCGCTGCTTGCGCCCGGCGCCTTGCCGCTCGTACTCGAATTCGCGCTGGCATCGCTCGCCGGCCTCGCGCTCGATGAGCAATGGCGCGAGCGCAGGACGCGCCGCGGCCGCACGCTGCGCGCGTATTTTCTGGTGGCGTCTCTTGCTTCGGTGGCCGTTCTCTCGATCGCCGCGGCGACTCTCGGCGGACTGCCGGATCGCCTGGCCGCCGCAGTGGGTGTTTATGCGCTCGCTCTCATCACCTATTTCGCGTTGGCCGACGCGCAGAGCGATGTCGCTGCAGGCGTGTTTCTTTTGCCCCTTGCGGTTTCGTTTGCCCTGCAACCATCGAGTCGGGAAGTGTTCAAGGACGCTCCGACGCGAGGCCACCTTGTCGATGGCACGCCCACTCGCCGAGCCGTCGACATGGGGTTGAGCGAGCTTGGTCCATCACCTCGTGTTCTGACCCTTGTTCGCTCCTTTCCGACCGACGAAGCCCTCGACCTCGGCTTCGCGGGCTACGGCGCGCTGACGGCCAGAGTCCAGGCCAATGGCTATGACCCGATGGCGCCCCTGTCGGTTCGGCGCACGCTTGGCGAAATGAGCGCGCGAGGATTTCTATCGCCTCGATCATTGACTCCAGACCCCGAGCTGCTTCGTCGGTGGTCCATCGATGCCGTTCAGATTCCCACCGCGGACCTCGTTCGGCCGGTCGCCGGGGAGGGGTTCGACCTCGATCTCGCGCCGGGAGCGCGGCGTTTTTTCGCGCTGCCCTTTCTTCGGCTCAAGAGCGTCACCATCACACTCACCGGGCCTACCGACGATGCGATCAAGATTTCCGTGCGGGTGAACGGGAGCCGCGAAGTGGTCCTGGATTCAAAGGCCGCCACGTCCGGGCGGATTGTTGTGCCGACGCCGTCCTATCGAGCGGATGCCGTCATTGTCGAGCGAGTGGCCGTACCTGGCGGCGGGTCTCCGCGCATCACGGGTGTTGAAGTTGAAACGTACGATGGAAGCGTCGTTCAGGCCTCCCGCCTGTCGGCCTATCTGTCCGATCCCTCGTTTCAAGATCTGGTGACGACTCCCCAGATCCGCGTCTTCCGCGTGATCAACGCCCGCTCTGTGGTGTCGGGACTCGCCAAGGTCACCCTGGATTCCGGTCCCGAGTCGAGCGGCCGGCTCGCACTTCATAGCGAAGGTGCTCAGGAGGTCGACATCGCCCTCCCATTTTTCCCTGGCTGGAAAGCAAACGCTCCGTTGTCCGAAGGGTCGGGACGCCTTCGCGTCACCGCGTCGGCTGCGGTTCCGATTCGCCTAGCCTACGTGCCGCCTCTTTTGACGCCCGGTCTGTGGCTCGCACTGCTCGGAGTCGGCCTGAGTTCGGTTTTGCTCATTCGGCCAAAGATTGTCGGGGGCCTCCTCAAAACCCGCCCGGACGAGGGAAAATAGCGGTTTCCCAGAACACATGACGAAATCCCGCCCCTCCGTGTCCGTTTTCTTCCCCGCCTACAACGATGCCGGGACAATCGCCAGCTTGGTCATCCTTGCTCACATGACGGTGAGCAAGCATACGGACGACTACGAGATCATCGTGGTCAACGACGGCAGTCCCGATCACACGGGTGAACTGCTCGACGAAATGGCCAAGGTGAATCCCTGGCTCAAAGTCGTCCATCACGGCAAGAACCGCGGTTACGGCGGCGCCCTTCGCACTGGCTTCGAGACCGCCTCGAAGGAACTTGTTCTCTACACCGACGGCGACGCCCAGTACGATCCACGCGAGTTCGCGTTGCTTCTGGATGCGTATTCCGACGACGTCGACTTCGTCAACGGATACAAAATCTCCCGCAACGACCCCTTCCATCGCAAGATCATCGGGCGCGTGTATCACCACTTCGTCAAGATGGCGTTTGGACTGAAGGTTCGCGACGTCGACTGCGACTTCCGCCTGATGCGCAAGTCAATCTTCGAGAAGGTCCGCCTCGACCGTTCGTCGGGCGTCATCTGCGTCGAGTTGATGAAAAAGGTCACCGACTACAACTTCCGCATCGCCCAGGTGCCGGTTCATCACTATCACCGCACTTACGGCAAGAGTCAGTTCTTCAACTTTCCTCGTGTGTTCCGAACCCTGCGCGACCTGGTCGACCTGTGGGTTGAACTCGCGGTGAAGAAGACCCACTTGAAGAACGGCGCGTCGGCGTGAGCGAGCACCTCGACTCCTATCGCAACCGCGCGGTGCTGGTCACCGGCGGTTTGGGTTTCATCGGATCAAATCTCTGCCGGCGTCTCGCCGATCTCGGCGCGCGGGTCACCGCGGTCGATTCCCTGCTGCCCGACTACGGCGGCAATCTCTTCAACCTGGACGGGTACGAGGACAAGGTCCGCATCAACATCGCCGACGTCCGTGGCCATGCCATGGAATACCTGGTTCAAGGTCAGGACATCGTTTTCAACCTGGCCGGACAGGTGAGCCACATCGATTCGATGACGGACCCGTTCACCGATCTCGAAATCAACTGCCGCTCACAGCTTTGGATTCTCGAAGCGCTTCGGAAACGCAATCCCGACGCGAAGATCATCTACGCGGGCACGCGCCAGATCTATGGCCGGCCGCAGCGTCTGCCGGTCGACGAGGAGCATCCGCTCGCACCCGCCGACGTGAACGGCATCAACAAGATCTCGGGCGAGTTCTATCACCTGGTGTATCACCAAGTGTACAAGATCCGCGCCTGTTCGTTGCGGCTCACCAACACCTACGGCCCGCGTCAGCTCATCCGCCACAACCGCCAGGGCTTCATCGGCTGGTTCATGAAGAAGGCGGTTCTGGGCGAAACCATTGAGGTGTTCGGCGATGGAGCACAGCGTCGCGACTTCGACTATGTGGACGATGTAGTCGACGCGTTTCTCCGTGCCGGAGCGAGTGAAGACTCGAACGGTCAGGTCTTCAACCTAGGAGGCGGATCGCCGATTTCGCTGCTGGATCTGGCCAACGATCTTGTTCGTCTTTCCGGAAAGAGCGACATCAAGATTGTTCCCTTTCCCGAGGAGCGCAAGAAGATCGACATTGGGGATTTCTACTCCGATGCCGGCAAGATCGAACGCGTGCTGGGATGGAAGTCCGCCACTCCCTTTATCGACGGGCTCAAGAAGACGATCGACTACTACCGCCTAAACAAGGAACACTATCTGTGACGACGCCTTTGCAGGTTCCCTTCAACGACCTCAAGCCGAAAGTTGTGGCTCATCGCGCCGCCATCGACCGCGCGATCGCTCGCGTGCTGGATCGCGGCTACTTCATCCTCGGCCCCGAAGTCGACGCTTTCGAGAAAGAACTGGCGTCATCCATGGGGATGAAGGATGCTGTTTCGGTCGCGAACGGAACCGACGCGCTGATTCTGGCTCTCGAAGTGAGAGGCATTGGGCCGGATGACGAAGTCATCACCTCTCCCATGTCGGCCGCGTTCTCGGCCCTTGCGATTTCGCGGCTCGGCGCGATTCCCGTTTTTGGCGACGTTGATCCGAAGACGTTGAATCTTGATCCGTCGACCATCGAACGCCTCATTACGAAGAAGACGAAGGCCATCATGCCCGTCCATCTCTATGGACATCCAGCCGATCTCGATCCGATCATGGAGATTGCGCAGCGCCATCATCTGGTCGTGGTCGAAGACGCGTGTCAGGCCCACGCCGCACGCTACAAGGGTCGGCCGGTCGGCATCCTGTCCGGAATTGCGAGTCTTTCGTTCTATCCAACGAAGAATCTGGGTGGATTCGGTGACGGCGGCGCGATCCTGGTTGACGATCCAGCACTCGCCCGCAAACTCCGCCAGCTTCGAAACGGCGGCCAGACCGAGAAGTATCAGCATGAAATCATCGGCACCAACTCCCGTCTCGATGACATGCAGGCGGCGATCCTGCGCGAGCTGCTGCAAACTCTCGATGCCGAGACCACACGTCGGCGCGAGATCGCCGAGCGTTACTTCGAAGCCTTCCGCGGGCTGCCCATCGGCCTCCCCGACGAACAGAGCTACGCGAAGGCGGTGTACCACCTCTTCGTGGTGCGCCATCCGAGGCGCGCGGAGTTCATGGCCGCGCTCGCCGCCCGTGGTGTCGGCTCTTTGATTCACTATCCGATCGCCCTTCATCTGCAGCGCGCGTTTGCGTCTCTCGGCGGCAAGCCGGGTGATCGTCCGGTGGCGGAGCAGGCGGTCAACGAGATCGTGTCGCTTCCCGTCTATCCCGAATTGACCGACGACCAGGTGGGTCTCGTGATCAGCGCGGTCAAGGAAGCCGCCCAGGTCTAGAGCCCGTGTCCGTGGCTCGTTTGCGCTAAACATCGATTGCCCCAGAACCTCGGAGCCGCCCTCGCCTTTCCCGCAGCGCTCGTTCTGCTGCTGCTTCCGGGGCTCACCTTTCTTTGTTTTCTGCGCGGTCGCGATCGCGACCGACTGACCTTCGACGAGCGCCTCTTCCTCATCGGCGCGATCTCGGTCGCATCCTCCTCTTGGGTAGCGCTGTTTCTGGCCGAACTCCAGATCTTCAGCACCGTTCACGCCGCACTTTTTGAACTGGGACTGGTCGCCGTGTCCTTCCTTGGTTTTCGTCTCGCAGGTGGGCATCTCGGCGGGCCTTTCTCGCGCGGTTCGGGGGTGCCGTCGGTGCAGACGCGCTGGTGGCCCGCCCTCCTGGTTGCGCTGGTGGCGTTCGCACTCCTGGCGCGCCCAAGTGAGTACATCGTGGGAGGACGAGATCCGGGGGCCTACATCTCGGCGATGGGCGTCATCGCGCGCACGGGTTCGATCACGCATCTCGACCCTGTGGTTTCTTCGATTCCGCCGCAGGACCTGTCGCTCTTTTACGCGAATCTCGACGAGCCGCCGTTCCATTTCACGCTCGATGTTGATGACGACCGGCCTCAACCCTCCTGGCCCAGATTCATGGGATTCGAACTCGACCATCCGACCAGCGGCCGGATCACACCGCAGTTCTTCCACCTCTTCCCCGCTTTCGGCGCCCTGCTCTTTGACACCATGGGTGTTCGTGGCGCCCTCGCCACTCCGCCGATTTTTGGGATCCTCGGCACTCTGGCCGCGTTCTTCCTCGCCCGCCGCATGTTCGGAGAGACCGTGGCGCTTCTCGGGGGACTCGCACTCGCCACCACCGCCCTTCAGGTGTGGTTCGCCCGCTATCCCGTTTCGGAAGGCTTCTCTCAGTTCCTAATCCTTGCCGGCCTCCTCGCGCACAAGCTGGACCAGGACAGTGACTCCCGGGCGTTCGGCTGGCTCTCCGGATTTCTCCTCGGTCTGACCCTGCTGGTGCGGATCGACAGTGTTCTGC
>JBDSLN010000199.1:0-4050 GCA_039916365.1 Vicinamibacteria bacterium | reverse complement strand
GACGCGGGTCGTGGTAGCCTCGTGCCAATCACTTTTCGTCGCGGTTCCGGTCGTTCGGACCGATCAAAAAATCCGACTATTTCGAGGAGGTTCGAATGACGTTTTCCCGCGCTGTGCGCTTGTGTCTTTGTATATCTTTGATCGCTCTGGCGGTTCCGAGTTTTGCCCAGCAGACGGGCAACATCGTTGGAAAGGTCACCGCCACCGATGGAGCTGTTCTCCCTGGTGTGACGGTTGAAGCGCGTTCCCCCGTACTTCCGGGCCCCCGCGTCACCGTCACCGGCGGCAACGGCGACTATCGCCTTCCTGCACTGCCCCCTGGTGATTACACCCTCACCTTCAACCTCTCTGGCATGCAGGCCGTGACGAAGAAAGTCTTTGTTCAGCTCTCGCAGGAAACCACGGCAGACGCGAAGCTCGGCGTCGGACTCTCCGAGGAAGTTACCGTCACCGCGACGTCCCGCATGATTGACAAGGATTCCGCCGCCATCGCGACCGGCCTTTCCACCGCTCAGCTCGAAACCCTGCCACTCGGCACCGAGTACCGCGACCTCATCAAGGTCATCCCGGGGATTCAGTTCACCCAGGATCTCACCCGCGGCCCAAGTGTCGGCGGCAGCGGTCAGGACAACGTCTATAACTTCGACGGCGTCAACGTCACACTGCCGCTGTTCGGAACCCTCGCCGCCGAGCCTTCCGCTTTCGATATCGCGCAGGTTACGGTCATCAAGGGCGGCGCACGCGCCATCGACTTCGACCGCGCGGGCGGCTTCTCCGTCGACTCGGTCAGCAAGTCCGGTACGGACAAGTTCTCCGGCCAGATCGACTATCGCCTCCAGAATCACAATATGTCGGCCCCTCTCAAGAGCGGTTCGCTTTCCCGCTTTGAGAAAGACACCACGTGGCTCACCGCGAGCCTGGGTGGGCCGCTGATTAAGGACAAGCTCTTCTTCTACGCTTCCTACTATCGCCCGCATATCACCCGCGACAACCGCGCCAACCTCTACGGTCCGCTTCCCCAGTTCCAGAGCAACCGCAACGAAGGCTTCGGCAAACTGACCTTCACCCCGAGCTCCAAGTTCCTGGTGAACCTCAGCTACCGCCAGTCAAAGCGTGTGGATGAGAGCGATCTTTTCGCCTCCAACGCCGCCGACACCACCGGCACCGGCAACCAAATCAAGCAGAAGATCTTTACCGGTGATGGTTCGTGGATCATCAACCCCAAGAGCTACGCGACCTTCAAGTTCACGAAGTTCGAGAACCCGAACCAAGGCCGTCCTGACAACACCGCGAATGTCACGATCGGAACGACGGCGGGAACGCGTCTCGATGTCAGCAATCTCGACAAGATCGGCCGTCTGCTCGTCCCCCTTCCCGTGGCGGGCAATACCGCCTTCAACAGTTTTATTCAGCCGCTGATCGATCGCTACGGCTACACCCTGAACGGCGTGAAGACCGGCGGCGGGATCGTTGGCTACGGACTGCAGTTCGACAACGACGACTTCTTCCGTGATTCCGGCCAGGTAGGGTACAACCTCACGATCGGAGACAAGGTCCGCCACGATCTTCATGTGGGATTCCAGGCTTACAAGGATTCCGAAGACCTGCTGCGCAGTTCCAACGGTTGGGGTCTGATCACCGTGGTGGGCGGTCGCACCAACACCTCCGCCGCGCTCGGCAGCCGTCCGATTTACTACCAGACGGGCTTCCAGCAGCAGAGCACGGGCCTCGCACTTCCGATCCACTCCGAGTACACCTCGCAGAACATCGAGTTCAACGACACGATCCATATCAGCAACTGGACGTTGAACATCGGAGCGCTTGCCAGCAAAGACACCCTGTATGGCCAGGGCCTCCGGGACGACGCTACGACTCTCTCCGGCTACACCCTCTCCCTCGGCACGAAGTACAAGATGTATGAACTGCCTTTCAAGAAGATGTTCCAGCCCCGTGTGAGCGCGACCTACGCCTACAACGGCAAGGACACGGTTTACGCGAGCTACGCCCAGTTCAAGCCGGCCGCAAGCTCCCTGCCCCGTGCGGCCTCCTGGGCGCGCAACCTCGCGACCACGATCAATGGCTACTTCGATGAGAACGGCGTCCTGTTCGCGACCGACCCTGTCGCGTCATCTTCAGGCAAGCTGTTCGTCAATGACCTGACTCCGCGGACCACCGACGAGTTCCTCGTTGGAACGGCCCGCCAGCTCAACCCCAGGTTCGCGGTTCGCGCCTACGGCCGTTATCGCAAGGGTGCGCATTTCTGGGAAGACACCAACAACACGGCGCGCACGGCCTTCAATCCGCCGGACACCGTGCCCGGAACAAACGTCAGCATCCCGAAGGAGCTCTACATTCCGGATCTCACTGCGAGGCTCGCGCAGATCGGAAGCGGTTCTTCGTATGTGATTGCGGAACTCGACGGGGCCTTCACCAGGTACTGGGAAGGCACCGCCGAACTGGAGTACCACGGCTCGAAGACCTCAGGGAATCTCTCCTACACGCGCAGCCACTACTACGGCAATTTCGACCAGGACAACTCGACCACTTCCACCGCGAACGACGGCAACATCTTCATCGGATCGTCGAACATTGGTGACGGTGCGGGTCGTCAGCTCTGGAACAACAAGAACGGCGATCTCCATGGCGATCGTCCCCATCTGTTGAAGGTTTCCGGAACTCGCCTCCTGCCCTGGAAGGCAAGCGCCAGCTTCTTCTTCGTCTTCCAGTCCGGTTCTCCCTGGGAGTCGACGAACTATGAGATCTACCGCCCCCTGGTGGGAACGAGCACATCCGACACGAACCGCTACGCCGAACCGGCGGGTTCGCGCCGCACGGACAGCCACCATCAGCTCGACTTCAACTATTCGCAGGACATCACGCTGACCGGACGCTTCAAGTTGCAGTTGGTCGGCAACGTGTTCAACGTCTTCAACCGGCAGACTGCGTACAACTTCCAGCCGAGCGTTCACTCGTCTGTGTTCGCGCAGCCCGCGAGTTACTACGACCCTCGCCGCTTCGAAGTCAACGCGCGCATTCGCTTCTAACCAAAGAGTCGCGAGACGCACCAAGGCCCGGCTTCACTGCCGGGTCTTTTTTATTGTCCGGAGTTCGGCTTGAACAGACGTTCCCGTTCGATCAGCGGACGCGTGGTCGCGTCGGCCCGACGACGCGCGGCCTCAATCCTCGCCGCCTGATCGGGCTCCTTCAACAAAACGCTCACCTGTGCCCGCTTGAAGAGCGCCATCGCGGCCGCAGGATGATTCGAAGGGACGCGATCGAGTGCCGCGCGCGCGTCCTCGAACCGTCGAGAGGCGAGGTAGAGAACTCCGAGTTCCAGGTCGTACTTGAAAACGGTGCCCTGCGCCAATCGCGCGGCTTCGAAGGACTCGATGGCGAGGGGCGTGTCTTCCACCGCCATTGCCATCTGTCCCAGCTTGAGCCGCTCGATCGGCGTGGCGCTTCGCAGCGCATAAAGGCTCTTTCTCAAAGCGATCGCGTCCTGAAGGCGCCCTTGCCGCTCGCGTATTTGGGCGAGCGCCTCCACTGCGGGCATACGGCCGGGGGCCTGCCTCAGAATGTTCTCGAGCAGGGGGGCCGCTTCCTCCCACGTCTTGCCGCGCGCGAGGTGCAGAGCGAAGTAAACCTTCACGTCTTCCGATACGGGGGCGATGTCCTTAGCCTTCTCGAACGCGCGCATCGCGGCGTTCTCATGACCAAGAGCTGAATGGGCGCTCGCGAGACGCAGCGTCGCGTCAAGATTGTGGGGATCCTCGGAGAGGATTTTTTCGAGGAGAGGAATGACCTGCTGATAGCGCTCGCCCACGAAAAGACCGGAGGCCTCCTCCATCGTGGCGAAGAGGCGAGCCATGTCGACGGGACGGGGGGTGTCCTTGCGAATCACGGGTGCGGCGCCGGCGCTCACATAACCAAGGCTCGCCTATTTTTTTCGATCCTCGTCGCTGAGCGCGCCCGGTGCTCGCGCTGCTCCCGGAGTGGGAATGGGATAGTCCTGCATACTGGCTCGCAGAGGCCGCGAGAGCGCGGCGGTGG
>JBDSLN010000198.1:0-6194 GCA_039916365.1 Vicinamibacteria bacterium | reverse complement strand
CCCCGCGCGCATAGCCCCCACCCGGCGAGCAAGGTGGCGGACTGCGCTCATGTCGTGGGAAATGAGAAGCAAGGCGAGCCCCCTGGACGCCTGCAATTCACCAAGGAGCCTCAGAATTCCTGCGCGGTTGGGAGCGTCCAGCGCGGAGACCGGTTCGTCAAGAATGACGATGCGCGGATGAAGCACCAGGGCGCGGGCGATGGCCACGCGCTGACGCTCACCTCCTGAGAGTTCGTGAGGGAACCGCGATCCGTGGCTGCGTGTCAGGCCAACCCGCTCCAGCAGGTCGGCGATGCGGCGTTTGCCCTCGAACCGCTCGAACTCGCCGTGGATTCGAAGGGGCTCACCGATGCTGTCGGCCACGCGGCGCCTCGGATTCAGCGAGGAATAGGGGTCCTGGAAAACGATCTGGATCTGCCTGCGCGCGGCGCGACGCTCTCCTGGTGTGGCGCGAAGGATGTCGACGCCATCCACTTTGACGCTGCCCAAAGCCGAAGGCTCAAGTCCTACGAGGCTACGGGCAAGGGTTGACTTTCCGCATCCGGACTCTCCGACGATTGCGAGTGTCTCGCCCTGATGCAGGCGGAAACTCACGTCGTCGACTGCTTGCACGACCACGCTTTCGCGCGACGCGCCGCGCGCCCGGTAGGTTACTTGGAGGTTCTCGACGCACAGCACCACGGATGGCGTTGGCTCTGGCGAGGGGGTCGTCACTCGGAGCGAGGCCCCGATGCCTCGGTCGACGGAAGTGACCTGAGCCTCCACGGACGTTGCGGTGTAAGCCTTGTGCGCTCTGAGCAGCACATCCTGCGCCGTGCCGGTTTCAACGATACGGCCTTCTCGAACCACCACCACGCGGTCCGCCACTTCGGATACCACGGCCGCATCGTGAGAGATAAGCAGGACCGAAATGCCGGTTTCGCGCTGGATGCCGCGGATCAACTGGAGAACCTGCGCTTGGGTGGTTCCATCCAGCGAGGACGTGGGCTCGTCGGCAATGAGCAAGCCCGGCCGGTTCGCCGTGGCCATCGCGATCAGGGCACGCTGGCGCATGCCGCCCGACCATTCCCAGGAGTGGGCAAAGTGCGTGAGGCGCGACTTCGGAATGCCCATCCCTTCGAGCCGATCTTCCATTTGGGATCGGGCGAAGCGCGGGCTCAGACCCGGTTGATGGGCGAGCAGGGCCTCCGCCAACTGTTCGTCAATGCGCATGGTTGGATGCATCGAGGTCATCGGATCCTGAAAGACAATGCCGATCTCCTTGCCCCGGAGCTTCCGCATTCCCTCCTGGGTTTGGGTCAGCAAGTCAGCACCCTTCCACAGCGCCTGTCCGGAGACCACGCGCGCCGACCTGGGCAGCAGACCCAAGAGCGTCAGCGCGGTCATGGTCTTCCCGGCGCCGGACTCGCCCATGAGGGCGAGAGTTTCACCCGCACGGACCTCGAAGCTCATACCATCGATCACGCGGCGGGTCCGGCCGGTCGCGTGCTTGACCTCAACGCACAACTCGCGGACATCCAAAACGATCTCCCCCCGCGTCGGGCCGGAATCAACCCGGGCGGCATCCCCTTCGAGGATCATCGACCACCGAGATGGGAAGACAAGGCATCGCCGAACAGATTGAAACCGAGCGACGCGCCGCTGATGGCAAGGCCCGGAAAGAGAGGCATCCACCAGGCTACGCGCAGGAGCTCCTGAGCTTGACCGGCAAGGGTCCCCCAACTGACGACGGAGGGATCGGCGAGGCCGATGAATCCGAGGCTCGCCTCGATGAGGAGGATCTGACCGGCGAGCAGGCTCGCCATCACGAGCGCCCCGGGCAGAACGTTCGGCAACAGCTCGGAAACGATGATCCGCGCCGGCGTTGCTCCGCAAGCTTCCGCCGCGCGAACGAAGTCGCGATGACGGAGCGACTTCGTCTCGGCCCGCACCACCCGGGCCAGAACCGGCCAGCTCGTGAGAGCCAGAACCAGAACAATCCTGTCGAGCCCCGGCCCAAGCACCGCGACCGCCACAACCGCGAAGAAAAACCGCGGAAGGACCTGAAACAACTCGGTCACGCGCATGAGAACGTGGTCCGTAAAGCCGCCGAAGAATCCAGACAGCAGGCCGATGCTCAGACCGATGACCAGCGCGAGACTCACCACCGCGGTCGCAACCGCAAGCGAGGTTCGGCCCCCAAGAAGGACTCCGCTCAACAGGTCACGCCCGATCGCGTCCGTCCCCATCGGATGGGCTAAGGAAGGAGGACTGAGGGCCGGACCTGAGATCGCAGCGGCATCGGCGGGAGCCAGCCAGGGCGCCAGGACTCCAAGTCCCAGAGTCCCGAGAGTGAGGAACAAGCCGAGCGCGCCGGCGCGCGTTCGCCATGGATCAAAGGTCCCCTGGCCGGAAACCGGGGCCTGAATCGACGTGGGCAGCTCACCGATATCGGACACGAGGATCGAGTGCCGCATAGAGAAGGTCGGTGAGCAAGTTCGCGAATATGACCGCGAGAGAGATCACGAAGAAGACACCGAGGAGAACCGGGGTGTCGCGCGTCTGCAAACCGGTGAGCATCAAACGTCCCAGGCCGGGCCAGCCGAAGACGATCTCCACCACCGCGGCGCCCGCCAGAAGATGGCCGGCGCGCGCGCCAATGACGGTGACCAGAGAGAGCAGGACTTGGGGCATCGCATGACGCCAGAGTACGACGCGCTCGACGAGGCCTTTCGCTCGGGCCGTGCGTACATGGTCGCTATCGAGTTCGCTCACCAGGCCGGTTCTGGTCAAGCGGGCGAGAACCGCAACCTCCTGCGAGGCGAGCACCAATGCGGGCAGTATCAGGTGATACGCGATGTCGACAAAGTGCTTGAGCCCGGAGCCCGGGCTGCCGGCCGTGGTCATGCCCTGAACCGGGAAGAGGCCGAGACCAAGAGCCAGACCGAGGATCGCCAGGTGAGCCAGAAGAAACGAGGGCGTGGATTGGAAGGCGACCGTGAGTGCGCTCACCGCAAAATCGGCAGCGCCATGCGGGCGCCGGCCCGCGAGAATCCCCAGGGGAATGGCGACGAGCAACGAGAGGAGGAGCGCGGTGGTCGTGAGTACCAAGGTCGCGGGCACGCGCTCCGCGATCATCTCCGCCGCGGGGCGCCCCTGAACATAAGAGACACCGAAGTCCAAGGAGGCGACGCGGATGCAGTAGGTCGCGAGCTGTCGCGGCAGGGGCTGGTCGAGACCAAAGCGCTGACGCATGAAGGCGTAGTAGGCCGGGTCCCCGTGTTCTCCCGCGAGCGCGAGGACGGGATCGCCGGGAGCCAGTTGAATGAGCAGAAAGGCGACCACAACGACGGCGGCGCAGGAAGGCACAATTTGCAGCAGCCGCGCCGCGAGGTACCTCGCACTCACGGTCCGCAGCGTGCGGCGGCGGCGAAGTGCGACGAACTCACGAAGCCCTCGCATCGCGCCGAGTAGGCTCGAGTGTTCTCGGTCTCGATGAGCGGGAGATAGGGCAGGTCCTCGAGAGCAAGCTCCTGGATGCGGTGGTAAATGCGTCCGCGCTCCTTCGGGTCGAGAGAGGACGCGGCCTTCTCGAACAGAGAGTCCATCTCCGCGCTGCGGTAGCCCGCGGCGTTCGAAAAAGGAACAGGAGCAATGCTTGAGGAAACGAACATCCGGCGGACGCCAATCTCCGGATCAGTGCCGTTGCAGTAGGGAATCAGGGCGATGTCAAAGTCGCGCTGAACGAAGACCGCCTGGACGAGCACCGGAGCCTCGAGAGCGTGGAGTTCGACGTCGATACCCACCTCGGCGAGCTGGGCGCGCAAAAGATTTCCGTACTCGGCATCGGTGGGAAAGAAAGTGAATCCGAGCTTGATGCGGCCTTTTTCCGCGGCGGCCATAAGTCGGCGGGCCTCTCCTGGATCGTAAGCCGGCGCTTTAAGGTCGTTCGCATGTGCGAACGCGATCATGGAGGAAATCGATGTCTCCGCAGCGCGGCCTTCGCCAAACGTCACTCTTTCGAGAAAGAGTCGTCGATCCAGGCCGTGAGCAATCGCGCGACGAACCCGCGCGTCGCTCAGAGACGGGCGATCGAGGTTGAAAGCGAGTGTGGTGATGCAATCGCTTCCGCCAGGACTGAGCGAGGTTTGAAGGAATCGTATGGACGGATTGCGGCGCAGGGTGGAGCGCAGTGGCCCGGGGACCCCGAACAACCAATCCACCTCGCCGGCCTCAAGCGCCATCACCTGCGTCCCGCGGTCGGGGATGACTCGCAGCACCAGATCTGACAGCTCAGGTTTCGGTCCGAAATAGTCGGGGTTTACGCGATACCGGATTTCAGCACCCGGAGCGTAGGCCACGAAGCGGAACGGTCCGGTACCCACCGGCGCCAGATTCACGGGGTTCTTGAGCGGATCCGTTCCCTCGAACAGGTGCTTCGGCAGGATGGGGGCCTCGACCACATCCAGTTGCTGGAGGAACGGCGCATAGGGTCGCTTGAAGCGGAACACCACGGTCATGGCATCAGGAGTCTCGACCGCTGAAAGCGCGGGGCTCAGCGAGGCGCGCGCACGCGCATGAAATCGAAGCAGGACTTCATCGAATGTGTATTTCACGTCGGCCGAGGTGAAAGGACGACCATCGTGCCAGCGCACGTTTGGTCTCAGGTGGAACCGGTACACGGCCCCCCCTTCCTCCACCTCCCATCGCTCCGCGAGTTCAGGGACCGGCTCCGCTTTGGAGTTCAGACCCACGAGACCGTTGTAAAGGAGATCGCTCGCGGTATGGACTCCGCCGTTTGTGGTGATCGCCGGGTTCAGATGACCGGGGTCGCTCGCGATGGCGGCGACCAGAAGGCCGCTGCGTTTTGCCGCGGGATGAAGGTTGCACCCGCAGAGCAGCATGCACAGGACGAAGGCTCGCTTCCCCGGTTTTGACAAGCGACGAGTGTATCCCGCTTCGGAACACCGAAGTGGGGGCGTTGACCATGGCGGAAGCGCGCGCCTATGGTGTCTGTGCGCGGAAAGCATGTCCCTCCAAACCAAGGCGTCCCCACCACGAGCAAGCGAAGCGCAGTCGATTCGCCGGATCCTGCGCGTTCGTGGAGTTGTCCAAGGGGTAGGCTTTCGCCCTTTCGCCCATCGTCTCGCCTCCGAGCTTTCACTGAGCGGATCCGTGGGGAACGCACCCGATCACGTGCTCATCGACCTCGAAGGCTCTCACGAATCGGTCACGGCCTTTGAGCGACGTCTTATCCGTGAAGGCCCAGCTCGCGCAGTCGTTGAGAGCGTGGTCGCCGAGGACGCCCCTCCCCGCGGCCGGACGGGCTTCGCCATCCTCGCCAGTGCGGCGGGCGAGATGGGATCACCAAGGGTCTCGGCGGATATAGCAACGTGCGCTGCCTGTGTCGCCGAGATGCTGGACCCTGCGAACCGACGCTTTGGCTATGCCTTCATCAACTGCACTGACTGTGGTCCGCGCTATTCGATTTCGCGCGATGTTCCCTACGACCGGGCACGGACCACCATGAACGACTTCACGATGTGTCAGGCCTGCACGAAGGAGTACGAGAATCCCACCTCGAGGAGATTTCACGCGCAGCCAAACGCTTGCCCGTCCTGCGGGCCGCGGTTGTGGGCCGAGCCCGAAGAATCGCAGGATCCGGTCGAGGCGGCCGCGAGGGCGCTGGGGCGTGGCGAAATCATCGCCGCGAAGGGACTTTCAGGTTTCCATCTTGTGTGCGACGCCACAAATGCGATGGCGGTGCGAGACCTGCGCGACCGGAAGGGCCGTGAGCAAAAGCCGTTCGCGGTCATGTTCAGAGACCTTGAGGCGGTGTGTCGAGTGGCCATCGTCGATGAGGTTGCACGGGCGGCGCTGCTGTCGCCTCAGCGGCCCATCGTCCTGCTCCGAAGCCTTGGGTCTTCGCAACTCGTCTCCGAAATTTCCCCCGGGTTGAGCGAGGTCGGAGCGTTCCTACCCGCGACTCCCCTTCAGCATCTGCTCCTCCGCAGGCACGGTGGGCCGCTGGTGATGACAAGCGGCAACGCGGCGAACGAGCCCATTGTCATTTCGAACGAGGAAGCGCGCACGCGGCTGCGGGCTTTCACGGATCTGATCCTGATGCACAATCGCGACATCCACATGCGCGAGGATGATTCCGTCGTTCGCGTGGTGTGCGGCGAAACTCGGGTCTTTCGCCGCGCCCGGGGTTT
>JBDSLN010000197.1:0-6304 GCA_039916365.1 Vicinamibacteria bacterium | reverse complement strand
TGGGGGTCGCGATTCCTACGCCTGGCATGGTGGGCGGATTTCACGCGTCCTACACTCTCGCGATGACCGCGATCTACGGCATCGATCGCGGACAGGCGGTCGCGGCGGGGCTGGTCCTTCACGCCCTTCAGAACCTGCCCGTCCTGATCCTGGGGCTCGCTTTCCTGGGACGAGAGGGCCTGTCCTTCTCCAGCATGCGTCAGATCACGAAAGCAGCGCCTGACTCACCGGACCGAACGACTACTTGACGCTGCGGGGGGCCGCGCCAACCGCCGCAATTGAAATGAGGCTGTAGGCCTTACGCGTCGCGCCTGACCCCGAGACGAGCACACCTTTGATCGAGCCGGGTGGCGCTTCAGGGTTCGCAGGCCGTTTCATGGAAACCGACCAGGCGGGACCGGCTCCCGTGACCGTCTGGTTCGCGGCGGGTTCGATGAGACCGCCGGTTTCAGGGACGAATTCGATAGGAGCCGTGAGTCCGGTGGCGCCTCTGATGCTGAGCACGAGTTGATCGGCTTTCGCGGCGTGAGTGGCCTTCAAAGTTGGCATGGCTCGCGGCATGGACGCTCGCGCCGCGGCGAAGAGGGCCTTTTCCCTGGAATCGATGGCAGGCGCAGCCCTGGCATCAGCCGCTGGGAGCGTCAGGTTGAGTTTTGCTTTTCCAGGGATGCAGACATCGCTGCATTCGAGCCAGCTCAGAGCTGCCGCGATGGTGAAGTTTCCGACCGGCAGGGACGGAAGCGGCGTGATCTCGGTGAGAAGCGTGACCTCGTCGTCGTAGCCGTAGAGTGCCAGACCCGCGTCCACCGTGCGGATAGGCGTCGGCCACTGAAGCTCGCCTGTCTTGAAGCTGTCTGGCAGCGTCCACACCACCTTGGTCGGCATTCCGGCGTCACCGGCGTTCTTCCAGTAGGTGTGCCACTTAGGCGCTATCTTGAAATGGACGGCAACGGTGAAGGGCTTGCCGGCCTGGATCGCGGTGACCTCCGGGACAAGGCGAACACTGACGTTCGCGGTCTTAGCACTCGCCTCAGCCATCGCCTCGGTCGGATTCAAGAGAGTCGTTGCGAATATGGCGGTGACAAGCGCAGTCTTCATAGGCCGCGATTCTTCCATCGAAAGGCGTTTTGGCTGAACCCGCCGGTTGATCCTTTGATCCACATACGTGGAAGTCGCAGATTCCGGTAGACTTGGCCCACCATGCGCTGCCCCTTCTGCGAGAGTGTTGAAGACAAAGTCGTCGACTCGCGCGAAAGCAAGGAAGGCGATGCCATCCGGCGACGTCGCGAATGCCTCAAGTGCGGCAAGCGGTTTACGTCGTATGAGCGCATCGACCAGGTTCCACATCTTGTGGTTAAGAAGGACGGACGTCGCGAACGCTTCGATCGGAACAAGGTAATCGGCGGCCTCATGCGAGCGTGCGAGAAGCGCAACGTCTCGATCAACACCATCGAAGAGATGGCCTCTAAGGTCGAGCAGATGGTGCAGGAGAGCCCCGACCGCGAGGTGCCCACCGAGAAAATCGGCGAGTACCTGATGGAGCGCCTCCGCCACGTCGACAAGGTGGCCTTCGTCCGTTTCGCCTCGGTCTACCGCGATTTCAAGGACGCCTCGCAGTTCATGACGACCTTGAAGAATCTGCTGGATAATTAGTCCACACTTCCGGGTCGCCTGAGGGCTGACCCTCATCTTCGAGGTTGGTTCTATGAGCAGACCCGGTGTCGTGCTGGCTTCCCTTCTCGCGTTCGGGCTTCTGGCCGACCGAGCCTTCGCCCAGCCCCTGACCATCGAAGCGATCATGCAGGCGCCCTATGTTCTGGAGTTGTCGACCGCGCCGAGCCGCGGCGCGCTGGCGTTCGTGATCAAAGAGCAAGGCCGGCGCAACATCTACATCGCCGAACCTCCGAGCTATACGCCGAAGAAGCTGACCGCCTTCGACAAAGACGACGGCATCGAGATCACGGACCTCACTTGGTCAAAGGATGCGCAGACCTTGCTCTTCGTGCGCGGCGGCGACACCAATCGTCGCAGCGAGCGCCCCAACCCTACGTCAAACCCTGAAGGCGTGAAGCAGCAGGTCCATCTGATCAATCTGCAGACTGGCGACATCCGCGCAGTGGGTGAAGGTCACGCGCCCGTGATCTCGACAAAAGGAGATCAGATTTTCTACGTGACGGCGGGAGGCGAACTCTTCGCCGCTCCCTTCGCGGGTGGTGACGGCAAGTCGATCGTCAAGACGCGCGGCGGTATCGCGGAAGTGACTTTGTCGCCGGATGGCGAGCGCCTAGCCTTCGCGAACCCGCGCGGTGACCATGCCTTCATCGGGATCTACGATTTTGAGACGCAGGCGGTGACCCACCTCGACCCTTCCGTTGATACCGATTCGAATCCCGTTTTCTCACCGGACGGATCACGCATTGCGTTCCTGCGCCAGGCTGCGGATTCGCTTGCGCTGCCTTTCGCACCCGTACGTGAAGGGGAACCCTGGTCGATTCACACCTTTGATTTTCGGAGCGGTGTGGCGAAGGAAGTGTTCCGCGCGGATCGAGGCAAGGGAAGTGCTTTCAGCGGGCTTGCTTCGCCGAAGCAGATCCTGTGGAGCGAAGACGACCGGCTCTCATTCGTCTGGGAGAAGACCGGTTGGAAGAATCTCTATTCGATCCCTTCAACCGGCGGTACGCCCCTGAATCTGATCCCCGGCGAGCACGAGATTGAAATGGCCGTTCTGACCAACGATGGCCGCGACCTCCTGGCCGTCACCAACGCGGGCGACATCAATCGACGCCGGATCATTCGCGTCAATCCGAGCGGAAAGCCGGCCCCGATCACCCTGACCTCGGCAGGTCAGATCGAATGGGCCGCGCAATCGACGAGCGACGGCGGCACCGCGTTCGTCCGATCGGACGCTCAAATGCCGGGTCGCGTTTTCGTGAGGACGGCCGCGGGCGAGAAGAACGTCAGCGGTTCATTGATTCCAGCGACGTTCCCCGGAGTGCTACTCGTGACTCCAACTGCGGTGAGTTTCCAGGCGAAAGATGGGATGACGATTTCCGGTCAGTTGTTTCTTCCGCCTGGATTGAAGCCTTTGGAGAAGCGCGCGGCCCTTCTCTTCACGCACGGTGGATCGCGCCGACAGATGCTGCTCGGCTGGCACTACATGGAGTACTACCACGGCTCTTACGCCATGAATCAGTATCTCGCGAGCCTTGGGTATGTCGTGTTGTCGATCAACTATCGATCAGGCATCGGCTACGGTCTGGATTTCCGCGAGGCGCTCAGCTACGGCGCGACCGGCGCGTCGGAGTTCAACGACGTTCTTGGCGCGGGTGCCTATCTGCGTTCGCGGGCTGACGTGGATCCGGCGCGCGTCGGCCTCTGGGGCGGTTCGTACGGCGGCTATCTCACCGCATTGGGCTTGTCTCGGGCATCCGACATCTTCAAAGCCGGCGTCGACTTCCATGGAGTCCACAACTGGAACGAGGTCGTGGGGAACTTCTCGGCCACGTACGATCCGCGGAAGCGTGAGGCGTTCGCGAAGATCGCATTCCAGTCGTCACCGATGTCCACGCTCGATACCTGGCGTTCGCCCGTGCTCGTGATTCACGGTGACGACGACCGCAACGTTCCCTTCAGCGAGACAGTGACCCTCGTTCAAGAGCTCCGCAAGCGCAACGTCGAAGTGGAACAACTCATTTTCCCCGACGAAGTGCACGACCTTCTGCGGCACGAAAGCTGGGTCAAGGCCTTCGAGCGCTCAGCCGCCTACCTCAACCAGAAGCTGAAGTGAACCCGGGCGTCAGCCGCTACCAGCGGTGATAGGCGGGATGGCCGGGTTTGACCGCCACGAACGTGCCTCGGCAGGTTGAGGTGACAACGCCGTCGACCTCGATGGTGGATTCGACGGTGGCCCGATCGTCGGTCGACTCAACCACTTTCGACTTGATGAGCAGGGGTCCTCTTGAAGGTGTCGGGCGCTTCAGCTTGACGTGGAAGTCGGCGGTGACGGTGGGTGGGAGATCGTCCGTGCCCGCCTTCTTCATGAGGTGATGGGCGGCGGTCCAGTTGCTGTGGCAGTCGAAGAGGCAACCGACGATGCCGCCGTTAACGACCCCGTCCCACGCTTCGTGATGCGCCTCCGGCTGGAAGGTCGCCACGATGAAGTCGCCCTCGGCGAAGCTTTTGATGCGGAGGCCCTTGTCGTTGGTAGGGCCGCAGCCGAAGCACTTGCCCTCGGGGCCGTAGATGTCCTGAAGCGCTTGAGTCATGGCAAGAACTTACACCGGCGCGTCAACGCTGCGGTCGAGGCGGCGGCGTCCAGCCGACCGCATCTTTCGTGCTCATTCCAAATTCGCGGACACAGCGGCGTCGCAGTTCGGAAAGGGGATAGAACGTGCCGCGCCAGATGATGCCTCTTCGCACAAGGGCGAGGAAGGTTGACCACGCGATCACCGCGCCCAGAGCGATCGCCCCGATCGAAACGAGGAGGCCTTCAAGGCCAGTCCCGCCCGACATCCTTCTTGCGGAGCCCGCCGCTATGACGACCTGCAGAAGGAACGCGAGGGCCGCGAGGGGATGAGTCCACCCGGGCAACGCGATGAAGAAAGGAAGGTAAGGGAGAAGGGCCGCCGACACGACGCCCACAACCGCTAAGGCTGCGAGTGCGGTGTTCCATTCGCAGCCGGAGAAGGCGTTCTTCTCCAGGCCACGCAGTGTGGGGATCAGACCGTTCTGCCATCGGACGGTGACCATGCGGTCGGAGTCGAGACATCCTTGAGCGACGCCGTTTCGGCGCAGGAGCAGGCCGAGCTTGAGGTCGTCGGCGACTTCGTAAGCAAGACGCGTGTGGCCGCCGATCTTTTCGTAAGCGTCCCGTCGCACCAGACCAAAGGCGCCGACGCCGACGTAGGCCCACGACTTGGGCACGGCAAGCTGCGATGGATTCAGCTTGATGGCCAGGGCGATGGCGAAGGTCGAAACGAAGGCCCGCTCAAGAAAACCGACCGCGATGAATTGCGGAAGCGCGACAAAGTGACCCAAGGCCCGGTCCACCGCAAAGGCGACCGAGCGCTTCAGGGCGTCGCGCTCGAACACCACATCTCCATCGGTGAAGAGAATCCAGTCGCCGCTAGAACGCGTCGCGCCTTGATGCATGGCGTTGTTCTTGCCGAGCCAGCCCTTCGGAAGCGTACTGACATGAAGGACGGTCAGCCTCGCATCCCGTGCGGCCATGGCGTCGAGGAGCGCTCCGGTGTTGTCTTCGGAGCGATCGTCGACGGCGACGATCTCGAGGTTTGGGTAGTCCATCCCAAGCAACGAAGACATGGCCCTCTCGACTGCAGCCGACTCGTTGCGACACGGAACGATGACGCTCACCTTCGGCCACTGCGCAGGTGTTGGGCCATCCCATTCACGAAGCGTCGGGAAGAGGGTTCGGAACGCGCGCACCCGGGCGAAGAGGGCGAGATTGAGAAAGGCGAGCACCGCGACGGAGAGTCCGTAAAGAACGCCCGCGCTCACTCCGGTTCCTGACTGGCGCGCCATTGCGCGTCCTGCATAGTCTGGAACAGCGTGCCCGTTTCAAAGTCGTCGACTTCGATCGCTTCCCTGGCCAGGCGTCGGGCCAAAGCCGTCGCGATCGCTTCTTCGCTCGTGATTACGGATATCCGGAACGCCTCACTGATGTCGGAGTCGGAAGTTTCGGCCAGAGTGTCGGCGTCGAACTGACCGGCACGTCTCGCCGCGCTGATGCGCTTCTCGACCGGATCGGCGATGGCGACGGCGCGGAAGGCGGCGTCTAGCCGTGTGAGCGGATCGTGGGGAGAGTGAAGGGAGATGCCCGATGTCAGCGTGTCGCGCGCCTCGCCTGGTTCGGTGTGCAGATCGACGATCGCGTCGAGGTCGGCGTCGCGCGCGCCACGGGTCAGCGGATTGAGTCGCATCCACCAGAGCAAAGGCCCGCGGACCAGAAGACCTAGAACGGGGACGTCGAACTCGCGCAGGACACCGGCCACCGCTTCATCAATGCGCGCGAGCAACGTCTCGACGGCCGCCTTCACCAGCCGGTCGTTGTCGGTGCGCTTCTCGTGTATCGCGCGTCTGATGGAGCAAACGCCGAGGAAGATCGAAGACAGGATGTCCGCCAGTCGTCCGTTGGTGTGGCCCTTGCGCTTGAGAGCAGGACCGTTCGCCAGCAATGTGACGTCCGCCAGAGCGGCGAACCTCAAGGTCGCCCAGGACAGTCGTCGTTTTTCGGCTGCGAATGGGCCGCGCCACGCGGAGGGCGTGATCAGAAATCCGCGTGAAA
>JBDSLN010000196.1:0-3265 GCA_039916365.1 Vicinamibacteria bacterium | reverse complement strand
CGACAACGACGGCAGCATCGGAAACGGACGCGCCGCATCGATGCCGAGCGGGGTGATCACGGGCTGGACTTCGTCCTTAAAAAATCGCACCACGCCGGCGCGCAGAGGTGCTTCCAGGCCCGCGAAGTCAACGATCTTTATCCCGATGGCCTGCAGCGCGGGCAGAACGTCGCGCTCGGAAATCTCATGCAGCCGCTTCAACTGCAGCGCCGCCATTTCCTTGACCACGGCGAGCTGCTGCGCGGGCGAGAGGCCGGCGGAATCCGGTGTGCTGTCGCCCATTGCAATCGAGTTTTTCAGGGAGGCGACGCGCACCATGAAAAATTCGTCAAGGTTGTTCGTGACGATGGCCATGAACTTGGCCCGCTCAGCAAGGGGTGTTCCGGGGTCTTCGACTTCTTCCAGCACGCGGCCGTTGAACGAGAGCCACGACAACTCTCGGTTGAAGAAGATCTCCGGGTCTTGAGCTTTGCGTCTTGGCTTGGGTTTCATGGCTTCGGTTTCAGGGCTTAGGTTTCAGGGCTTGGATTTCGCGGCTTGGGTTTCACGCCCCTTCGGCTTTCGTCACTTCACGGAAGACGACGCGACGTCCAAACGCGTCCTGGAAAAAGTCGCTGCGCGCAAGAAGCGCCAGGCGCTCCATAGTGAGATCGCCCACGCCCTCCACTTCAAACGCAATGACGCCGTCCTGCGGCTTCACCCGAACATTCTTGATCTTCTGCTGGTGATCCGCATCGAGCGCGTTCGCCATGCGGAGGATCGACCCGAGTTTGTTGACCACGATCTTCGCTTCCCGGTCGAGCGACATATACGGAAGGTGCGAACGCTGGGGCAGACCGCGCCGGTGATAGCGCGCAATGTTCGAGACCACCAGAAGATCGTCGCGTGACATGCCGAAGATTTCCGCCACCGAGATCAGGTATTGCGAATGTTTGTGATGGGCGCGCAGATTCACGAACAATCCGATGTCGTGAAGGAGCGCCGCCACTTCGAGCAGGAGGCGATCGCGCGGCTCGAGGCCGTGTTCGGACTTGAGCTCGTCAAAGAGCTTCAAAGCGAGATTGGCAATGTGACGCGCGTGCTTGTAGTCGTAGTTGTACTTCTCCCCCACCGCATTGGCGCTGGCGAGAACCTGGCGGGAGAAGACTTCGAGGCCGAGGCCACCCTCCGACCGCGACAGGTCGAAGATGAGACCGCGACGCAGCGTCGCGTTGGACACCGTGATGGTCTTGGCTTTGGTCGCCCTCACCAGTTCCGAATAGACCAGAAGAGCGGGAGCCAGCGTCTCCGCCTCGGCCTGGGAAAGACGATGCGTGCTGAGGATGGTCTCAACGTCCAGCGCCGCGATCTCGGTGCAGACTTTGAGGAACGCCTCGCGCGGAATGCGGTGGGACGCCTCGGTTTCGGATGCGCCCAAAATGCGCGCGACCAACCGCGCGTCAGAACCGAGTGCTATGAAGTGCTTGACCTCGTCGAGCGGCAGTTCGCGACGGATGTCGTCGACGACATTCTTAATGTGGCGCAGAACCAGCCGCTGGAAATGGGCGGGCGTGCCCTGGAAGGCGGCGAAACTCTGACGCAGACGGATCGAGCCGATGGCGTAAGTGCCCGAGTGCGCAGGCTCGCCCCCATGAAGCGTCGAAAGGTCGGCGCTGCCGCCTCCCACTTCCGCCACGAGACAGGTCTCGGTGGCGATCTCCGGCAGGGTCTTCAGCGATTCACGCACGGCGAGGTAGGTCAGGCGGTTCTCTTCGGAGCCGTCGATGACCTCGACATCGATACCGGTGCGGACCCGGATTCGGTCAAGGACGGTGTCGCGGTTGCTGGCTTCGCGCAGAGCGGATGTGGCGACGGCGCGGTAACGCGAGACGCCGAAGGTATCCATGATGGACCTGAAACCCTCGATCGCCTGCAAGACAGCCTCAACCGTGGGCTGGCCGATGCGCCCGCTGGTGAAGGTGTCCTTCCCGATGAGAACGCCACGCGAGGCTTCTTCGATGATGCGCATCGAATCGCCTTCGCCTTCGGCGATAACCAGGCGCACCGCGGATGCTCCAAAATCGAGCGCGGCAAATGGCTTGGGCGGCTCGGGAGGAAGAGGCAGAGCGCCTTCCTTCGGCTTTCGAGTCAGTGTTCGCTTACGCGGCGCAGCCATGAATGGGACGATTCTAGTCGGGCTGGGAGGAATCCGGCTGCAAGTTGTTTTTCTTGTCTTCACCGGAACGTCACGCGCCGGAAGGCAGGGTCAAAAAGACCGAGTGCGAGATACTGAGCGGCAAATGACCGCACGCATCGCCCCGCTCAACGAACCCATCCAGCGCTTCCTCGATCTCTTCGAAAAGGCCAAGAAGGAGGAGACGCACGACGCCACCGCCGTGGGTCTGGCCACGTCCACGATGCACGGACGTCCGTCGCTCCGGATGGTGCTATGCAAAAGCGCCGACGTTCGTGGCTTCGTCTTCTTCACCAACTATCAGGGACGCAAGGCGACTGAGCTGGAGTCGAACCTCCAGGCGGCCATGACCTTCTACTGGCCGGGGATGTACGTCCAGGTGCGCATCGAAGGAACGGTCGACCGAGTCAGCGCGGAAGAGTCGGATGCGTACTTCAGCGCGCGTCCCGAAGGACACCGTCTTGGCGCGTGGTCGTCGGATCAGTCCAAGGAGATCGACCCGGCGCAGACCCTCGAGGAAAAGTTCGAAGAGGTCGAGCGGCGGTTTACCGGGCAGGAGATTCCGCGGCCGCCGCACTGGGGCGGCTACCGGATTGCGCCGGAATCCATCGAGTTCTGGTTCGGCAAGGAAAACCGGATGCACGAACGCGAGCAGTATCTGCGCGCCGGAAACGGCTGGACGGTTCGACGACTCCAGCCGTAGTCGCTCATTTTCGAATCAGCGACCGGACCCGAAACGGCTGCGGTTGGACGTACGATGGCCGCTCTCCCCAGCAACAAGGGAGATCTCATGTCCGAAAATGGACGAAACGGCGCACCGCCCGGGGCGGCACCCCGCCTTCTAGACCGGCTGCGCGACGCGATCCTGGCGCGACGCTACAGCGCGCGAACCGCCGAGGCGTATGAAATGTGGGTCCGCAAGTTCGTGGTCTTCCATGGCAAGCGACACCCCAACCAAATGGGCGGAGCCGAGGTCAAAGCCTTCCTCATCCACCTCGCGGTCAACCAGAAGGTCGCCGCGTCGACCCAGAATCAGGCGCTGAGCGCGATCATCTTTCTGTATCGCCATGTCCTGGGACGCGACCTGACCGG
>JBDSLN010000195.1:0-14655 GCA_039916365.1 Vicinamibacteria bacterium | reverse complement strand
CGCCGAGGAACTTGGCGCTTTGTTGCTCGCTCCGCACGCCTATGCCCATCCCGAGTTTCCGCAGGCCCGCACCAGCACGCCTCTGATGATGAGCGTTTCGCCCGCCGACCGCGAGCTCTATGCGACGGAGCAGTTCGGTCCGATTTCCTTTGTCATCAAAACCGCCGACGCGGACGATGCTCTTCATCAGGCGACCTCCGATGTCCACGAAGGCGGCGGCCTCACCGCCTTCCTCTACTCGACCGATCCGGCATACGTCGACAAGGCCGAAGACGCCTTCGCGCGCGCCGGCTCGCAGCTCACGATCAACCTGACTGGCCCGATGCCGTTGAATTTCGCGGCAGCCTACAGCGACTATCACGTGACCGGATTGAACCCCGCGGGCAACGCATCGCTCACGGACGCGGCGTTCGTAGCGAGCCGTTTCCGCATTGCCCAGGTGCGCAGACCAGCAAGCATCCGACCGTGACAACATACAGCCCCCGGGGATGGGCGCTTCGGCAGAAGGATCAAAACGATGACTGAGCTAGCCATGGACGTCTCCCTTCAAGGCGCTTTCGCGCCCATCCACACTGAAGTTGCGGCGACCGATCTGCAGGTCATCGGCAAAGTGCCCGCCGATCTCAACGGCATGTACGTTCGCAACGGTCCCAGCCCGCGCTTCCAGCCGGAAGGCCGCTATCACTGGTTTGACGGCGACGGAATGCTCTCCGCCATCCGCTTCGACGACGGACGCGCTTCGTTCCGCAATCGCTGGGTCCAGACCGATGGCCTTAAAGAAGAGCTGGCCGCAGGCAGGCCGCTCTGGCGCGGACTCAAAGAGAAGGTGCGCGTCGATCGTCCCGACGCGCCGCTGAAGAACTCCTCTAATACCGACGTGAAGTTCCACGCCGGACGTCTGCTCTCGATGTGGTATCGCGGTGGCGATGTCTATCAGTGCGATCCCTCTTCGTTGGAAACGCTGGGCAAGCTAGGTCCCGATCCGCGTCTCGCCGGCCTTCCGATCTCGGCGCACTCGCGCGTCGATGAGCGCACCGACGAATATCTCTTCTTCGCCTACGGCAACGAAGCACCGTACATGCACTACGGTGTCATCGGCAAGACTGGTGCGGTCGAAACCTTCGTGCCGGTCCGCCTGCCCGGGCCTCGTCTTCCGCATGACATGGCGATCACCGAGAACTACTCGATCCTTCACGACTTCCCGCTCTTCAATGAGCCTGCCGCGTTGGCAGCCGGTCGCTACAAGCTTCAGTTCGATCGCGAGCGCGCCACGCGCTTCGGCGTGATCCCGCGTCATGGCAAGGAGCACGACATCCGCTGGTTCGAAGCCTCGCCTCGCTACATGCTTCACGTTGTCAATGCGTGGGAAGAGGGCGACGAGATCGTCATGCTGGGCACGCCCTACAGCATTCCGCGGCGCTTCGATGGTTCCCACGACTACGAGGCCTACGGACGCGGCATCTCGATCAACGTGACTGATTTCGAGTTCTATCAGTGGCGCCTAAATCTCAAGACGGGCACGGTCACGGAGCAGATCATCGACGACGTCTACAACGCCGAGTTCCCTACCATCAACGCGTCGCGCCAGGGCCTGCCGTCCCGCTACTCGTATCACATCCTCATGGGACGCATGCATCGTCCCGAGGATCCGCGTTTCGCGGGCATGGTGAAGTTTGACAACCAAACGGGCGGGGGTGTGTCGTATTGCCCGGGCAACAACGTCTGGTTCAGTGAAGCGCCCTTCGCGCCCAGGGACGGCGCGGGCGACGAAGACGACGGCTATCTCGTGAGCTTCGCCTGGAACGCAGCCGATGCGCGCAGCGAAGTGTGGGTGTTCGATGCGAAGGAGATCACGCGCGGTCCGGTGTGCCGCGTGATCCTTCCCCAGCGCGTGCCCAACGGCTTCCATGGGACGTGGGTTCCCGCGAGCAAGCTCACGGCCGCGGCGCAGGCTCCGGTCGGACGCGCATGAGAGTGCCCGGTTCCCCTCGTCGCGCCATCGCGACACGCCTGCCCATCTTCGCCGCACCCATGTTCCTCGTCTCGGGTCCCGAGTTGGTGATCGCTGCCTGCAAGGCGGGGATCGTGGGTTCCTTCCCGTCGCACAACGCGCGCACCGCGGTCGACCTCGATCAGTGGATGACCGGCATCGTTGCGGCACTCGATCAGGCTCGAATCGATAGGCCGGGAGACATCATCGCGCCCTGGGGCGTCAACCTCGTTACCCACTCGACCAACGCCCGGTTACCGTCCGATCTCGAACTCGTGGCGAAGCATCGGCCGCCCGTCGTCGTGACCGCCCTTGGAAGTCCGAAGCCGGTGATGGAAGTTGTCCACGGTTACGGCGGTATCGTCATCGCCGACGTCATCAACATGACGCTTGCACGCAAGGCGGTCGCCGCTGGAGTCGATGGACTGGCCTGTGTCTCCGCGGGTGCCGGCGGCCACACGGGATTCCTCTCGCCCTTCGCCTTCATCTCCGCCGTGCGTGCGATCTTCGACGGCATCATCGCCGTCGGCGGCGGGATAGGTGATGGTCGCGCGGTAGCGGGTGCAATCGCGGCCGGTGCCGACTTCGTCTACATGGGCACGCGCTTCATCCCCACGGAGGAAAGCATGGCAGTGCGAGGCTTCAAGCAGATGGTGGTGGATTCGACCATTGACGACCTCGTGATCAGCGCGGGCATCAGCGGCACGCACGCGTCCTGGCTCAAGCCAAGTCTCCGCGCGGGCGGCCTTGATCCCGACAATTTGCCCGCGACGCCGGATCGCGCCTACGACACCACGGGCAGCGAGAAGAAACGCTGGAAGGATCTGTGGGCGGCGGGACAGGCGATCGATTCGAGTAAGGCAATCGAGCCGGTGTCCGTCATCGTCGATCAGCTGGAAGTGGAATACAAGGACGCTCTTCGCGCGATGGCAGCGCGCGTCACCCTTACGAATCAAGGAACTGTCTAGATGCACGCTTACGTGGTCGACGCCATCCGTACACCGCGAGGTCGCGGTAATGACAAGGGGAGCCTCAAAGGCGTCCGTCCGATCGACCTTCTGGGACAGACGCTGAAGGCGCTTGCCTCGCGCACGAATCTCGATACGTCAAAGCTCAGTGATTCGCTGTTCGGCTGCGTGACCCAAACTGCCGATCAGGGTTCAAACATCGCGAAGATGGCGGTGATCGCCGCGGGCTGGAGCGACGCAGTTCCGTCGATGGCGGTCAACCGCTACTGCGCCTCGGGACTCTCCGCGGTCAACTACGCTGCGTTGAAGGCGGTGTACGACGACGGCCTCGCGGTCGGCGGCGGAGTCGAAGTGATGTCGCGCGTTCCCGTGATGTCCGACAAAGGACCACTGACTCACGACCTTTCCTTTCAACAGCAGGCGACGTTGATTCCGATCGGCATTGCCGCTGACGCCGTGGCCACGCAGTACGGTTTCACCCGCGCCCAGTGCGACGCTTATGCGCTTGCCTCCCAGCAGCGTACCGCGACGGCGCAGAATGAAGGTCGCTTCCGTTCGATCATTCCCGTGATCGGAGACGACGGCGCGATCATTCTGGCCGCCGATGAAACGCCCCGGCCCAACACGACGGAAGAGTCGCTCGCGAAGCTGCCGCTCGCCTTCGCTGAGATGGGTATCAAATACGGCATCGACGCCATCGTCTGCAAGAAGTACGACCTCGCGCAGATCGATCACGTTCATCACGCCGGCAACTCGCCCGCGATGGCTGATGGTGCTTCCGCCGCGCTGGTCGCGAGCGAAGGAGCGTTGAAGAAGTACGGACTCGCTCCGCGGGCCCGCATCGTGGCGATGGCGGATGCGTCGATCGATCGCACCATCGCGCTCACCGGTGCGGTGGATGCGACGCGCGCCATTCTCGCGCGGGCCGGGCTCGGCGTGGGCGACATCGACCTGTTCGAAGTGAACGAGTCGTTCGCGGCGCTGATGCTGCACTACCAGAAGGAACTGGGCGTGCCGCACGAGAAGCTCAACGTCAACGGTGGCGTCATCGCTTTGGGTCATGCGATGGGTTCGACCGGATGCGCGCTCGTCGGCACCGTCCTCGATGAACTGCAACGACGCAACGCCAAGCGCGCGGTCATCGCCATCTGCGGCGCCGCCGGCCTTGCCACCGCCACCCTCATCGAGCTCGTTTAAGGCGGCGCTCCTTCACCGTCGTCGTCGAGCCTGTCTCGGAATCAGCCTTTCTTTGGGGGCAGGGGGAAGAACCCGCTGGTCCGACGCACATAGGAATCGAAGTCCGGACGGCTCTTGCTCATGCGACGCTCGGTGAGCGCCTTGCCCGTGGGTCCCATCAGCGCATAGAGCATGATGGCCGGACTCACGACGGTGACGAGCCCGGCCGGATTCTCGGACGCGATCAGAAGGAACCCGAACCAGATGCACGCCTCGCCAAAGTAGTTCGGATGACGCGTCCAGCTCCACAGACCCTTGTCCATGATCTTGCCCTTGTTGTTCGGATCCGCGCGGAACCCGGTGAGCTGCGCGTCGCCGACCACTTCGAAGAACATCCCAATCATCCACAGCGCCACGCCCGTGTAGGCGATCACTCCGAGCGACGCAGGCGCATCCAGCGAGATTCCAAAGATCAGCACCAGCGCGGTTACCCACATGAAGAATCCCTGGATCAGATAGACCCACTTCAGCGTGTGAATGGCGTAGTTCCCGCCCTTCGCTTCGACGTGCTGGCGCATGTTCGCGTAGCGCGGATCTTCCTTGCCCCAATTACGCCACAGGAGATAGCCCGAGAGGCGTAGGCCCCAGATCGTGACCAGCGCCAGCAATAGCTGACGGCGCGGCTCGAACCCTTCAGAGTTGAAGTAGGTGAACCATGCCGCGATGATGAACCCGGTGCCCCAGTAGATGTCGGCGATGCTGGAATCGTTCATCGCGAGCGAAACCGCCCAGAGCACCACCATCAGGCCGATGAGCAACCCAAAGTTGATTGCGGCCAGATGAAGGAACTCATTCCAGTTCACTAAAACCTCCGACTTCCGGGCAGATGAATGAAGCCCGGGACTCGCCGCTCACTCCGGGCGGCGCGGCCTCTGGGCCGCCGCTGAAATTCAGAATACACCGCAAGCTCTCTGGCATCTCCCTTGCTTTTGAAGAGTTGTATCGCGCACCCGGAGCGCTTCTCAAGTGAAAAACCCAAATCGGAGCATCCATGGATAGAAAAACCGCTGTCGCCTTGTCATTCCTTCTGCTGCGGATAATGGCGGGACTGCTGTTCTGTTTTGCCGGCACCACGAAAGTCTTCGGATGGTTCGGCGGGATTCCTCCCGCGGGCGAACCTGCTCCCATCATGTCCCAGCTCTGGATTGGAGGGCTGTTGCAGGTTTTTGGAGGGCTGCTGATCACGCTTGGGCTTTTCACCCGGCCGATGGCGTTCATTCTCTCGGGCGAAATGGCCGTTGTCTACTTTCAGTTCCACTCCCCCCATGGGTTTCTTCCGATTCAGAATCACGGAGAAGTGGCGGTGCTGTTCTGCTTCCTTTTCCTCTACCTGGCGGCGCACGGCGGCGGAGCCTGGAGCGTGGACGCCATGAGACACAACGAGGTCTGATCCAGCAGATCCGCAGGAACATCGGCCACTTGGGCCTTCCACGTATGACGGAGGGGGAAGCGTCACAGGAGCGGCCACCGCGCGTGCACTTGGAGAACGAGCATGGCGGCCGTGACGTTTCACCCGCAACCGCTGTTCTTCCTGGTTCTCGGCTTGATCGCCGGAACTTTGGTCCCCTTGGACGGGACCTCTGGAGCGCTGTGCTTGGCTCTGGGCCTGGCGGGTCTTCTTGCGGGGCTCGCCATCGTGGTGCCCCGACGTGTGCCCCTGGTCGCTTTGATCGCCGCGTGCGTGGCGGCCGGCGCGGCGCTGGCTGCCGGCGACCGCGCGACCTATCAGGCGCATGCCCTGCCCGACGCGGCCGCGCGGGTGGAAGGCCCAGTGATAGTGGAAGGCATCGTCGCGTCCGACCCGCGGATTGCGGACGAGGAGATGAGGGTGGACATCAACGCCACCGCACTGATCGCCGAGGGGGTGACGCACGCGTATCGAGGCCGAATCCGACTGTTCGTGCGCAACCTGATTCCCCACTCGGAAACTATGACGCGGCGAGTGGTCAAGGGCGACGGCGTCAAACTCTGGGCGGAACTCCGCGCGGCGGAGCCGGTGCGTTCGCCCGGCGGTTTCGACCAGCTTGAATGGGCGATGCGAGAAGGCATTCACGGCTTCGCGACGTGCAAAAGCGAACGTCTTCTTCAGATCGTCAACGAGCCCGACGCGCGCATCCAGCGGGATTGGCTCGACCAGTTGCGCGACCGGCTGAAGCTCGCTTGGCGGCACGTTCCCGGGGAAGCGGATCGCGCGGTCACCGCTTCAATGGTTCTGGGCGACGCGGGTTCCCTGGACGCGACCACGCGCGATGAGTTCCGCGCGGCCGGCCTGCTGCATCTGCTCGTTGTATCGGGATCGCAGGTCGCGGCGTTGATCCTGGGCCTGCGCCGACTGATGCCGAGGAAACTCCGGCTGAATGCTCTCGGCGGGTTCATCGAGGCATTGGCGCTGACCAGCTACTGCGCTCTCGCGGGTGCCGACAGCTCGGTGGTCCGCGCCACGGTGATGGCCATGGCCTTTGCCCTGGCGGTGCGCGTGGACCTTCATCGGGGCGGCGCAAACTTTCTGGCGGCGTCCGCCCTTCTTCTCCTCGCGGCCCGTCCCCTCGATGCCCTTGATCCTGGCGCGCAAATGTCCTTTGCCGCCACACTCGCGCTCGTGCTCTTTGCCACCCCGGTGTCTCGACGGCTCGAAGGATGGCGGGTGCCGGGTTTTCTCGCCGACGTGTTCGCCGCCACCGTGGTTGCGACGATCGCAGTAGCTCCCATCGCGATGGTTCACTTCCACCGCTTCAGCATCGTGTCCTTACCGGCAAACCTGTTGGCCGCACCCCTTGCCGTCGTCCTCTTATACGGATCGCTGGCCACAGCACTGCTCGATCTGATCTTCGGTCCCGCCGCGATGGTGGTGGGCTGGATCTGCGGACTGGCAGCCCAAGCCTTGCGCGGGGTCGCTCACAACGCAGCAGCGATGGATCCCGACTGGCGCGGACCATCGCCTCCGCTGGTAATGATGGTTGCGTTCGTCTGCTTGATCCTCCTCTCTAAATGGAGACGGATCGCCGTCCCCGCGGCATTCGTGCTGGCCGCGCTGACGATGAGCGGCCTGCCTCTTGGTGACGGTCGTCTCCATCTTTGGTTCCTCGACGTGGGACAAGGCGACGCGCTTGTCATGGAGACTCCGACCGGGCGCGCCGTGGCGGTCGATGCTGGACCCTCGTTCGAGACCTTTGACGCGGGCGAGAGGATCGTCGGCGAGGCTCTCTGGACGCTCGGATACCAGCGCCTGGACTTCCTCGCGGTGACCCATCGCCATGCGGATCATGAGGGCGGAGCTCCCTTCATCGCGCGTCATTTCAAGCCCTCGCGCGTTTACGTCACCGGCACGTCGCCTCCCATGAAGAACTTCGCCCCGATCCCACTGCGTCGCGGCGAGTCGTGGACACTGGACGATGTCTCTTTCCGTGTGCTGGGTCCAGACGACGGCTGGCCCATTCCCAGTCGGGATGAGAACGCGCGGTCGCTGGTGATCGAGGTCCGATACGGTCGCAGCACTTTTCTACTCACCGGCGACGCCACGGCGCTCACGGAACGTTGGCTTTCGAACGGTGATCAACGCTACGACGTGGTCAAGGTCGGCCACCACGGGGCGGCCACCTCAAGCTCCGATGCGTTCGTTCAGACGACGCGGCCTCGGCTCGCGCTGATCTCGGTTGGCGCACGCAATCGCTTCTCTCATCCCAATCCCCGAGTGGTGGAACGCTGGAGCAAGGCGGGTGCCTTGGTCTGGAGAACGGATCTTCATCGGACACTGCACGTGGTGAGTGACGGTTCGAACATCACCTGGCAATAAAAGGCGGCCCGTGAGGACCGCCTTTTGTCACGAACGGGTGGCCGCGCTAGAACGTCAGCCGGAATCCCAACGTGAAGGCATCGCCTGAGACGTCGATCTCATTGGGAGCAAAGTCACCGCTGGCGCGGCGCTTCTTTGCGGAGAAGCTCCGATAGTCGGCGGTGATCTGAAAGTCTTCGTTGAAGCGATACCGAAGTCCGGCATTCAAGACCAGAGCAGGTGCCACGCCGGTCGACTTGAAGGAATCCGACACCACCGGGAAACCGGAAACATCGAAATCGATGAAGTCACCGAACTCTTCGTACTGCCAGAACATCGCGGCAGCACCCACGCCGACGTAAGGCGTCCAGGTGCGATAACGCCCGCTGGGCACCAAACGCAACACCGCCGAAGTCGGCACCACAACGAAGCGAAGCGTCTGTTCGATTTCTCGTCCGGACGGACGTGTGAAGTCGCGGTAGACGGTCGGAACCTCACGACCGTAGCCTTCGATGGACAGGCCCAGTTCGACATTTGAAGAGAGATTCTTGGTGAACTCCACTCCGCCGAACACGCCCTGGAAGTCTTTCTTCTCCGCGGTGTAGAGGGTGAAGCTGTCCTGGAAGAGCACTGACTTGGCGCGCGGCGCCATGCCCCCGATTCTCAACTCAAGTCCAGAGGCCCTGGCCTCTTCAGGCAACACCGCCGTAAAACCCAGCGCCAAAAGCGCGCCCACAACCACCGGATTCATCTTCATTTCCATCCTCCTTGCCCGTGGACAATCCTTAAGGCCGAACCAACGTAGAGCAGGAAGGATGCCAGAGCGCTTCACGGGTTTTGGCCGCCCGGTGTCCTCCTCACCGGACGCGTTCTGTTCGCTTTCTGTCTCGCGAGCCGTAAGCCATGTCGGCTATAGTCCACCTTCGTCTCGCGGTGCCTCAGAGCGTTCGCAACCGAGGCGGCGTAGCCAAGTGGTTAAGGCGAAGGTCTGCAAAACCTTTACTCACCGGTTCGACTCCGGTCGCCGCCTCCAGCGAGACACTGATGCGCCCCCGCCTTCCCGCAACGAGATTGTGCGGCCCCAAAACGCTGCTCAGGTCCCAGTCCCGCCGGCCGCATTTCGGAAGATCTTGGGAACGGACTGAGAAAATAAATTCCACAGACTTACTCACAGTTCATATTCTTTATATATAACCATTTAAACCTAATTTGCCAAGACTGGATATGCCGCCAAGCCCGTTGACTGAGAGGCGCCAAGGGGCTAAATTACAGGTCGCTTCGTGCCGCAAAGCGCGGGAGTAGCTCAGCGGTAGAGTGCCACCTTGCCAAGGTGGATGTCGCGGGTTCGATCCCCGTCTCCCGCTCCAACGGCTAGAGCCCTCCTCCTCGGCCTTCAAGGCCCTTCTTCTTCTACAACCCGCGATCGTCTCGAAGCGAAAACTAGCTCGCGTCGAATGCGCCCTTGTGGTGCAGGAGTTGTTCGTGTCCATCGATCACGTCGATGGCCACCACGTCGAAGCGAATCAGATTGTCACTCAGGCCGTGCCGGGCCGTGTAGATCCGCGCGGCACCCACCACTTTCCTCATCTTTGAGCGCGTGACGAACTCGGCCGCGGTCCCGTGATCGGTGTTTTCCCGCCGCTTCACTTCAACGAAGACGAGGGTCTTTTGGTCGCGGGCGATGATGTCGATCTCGCCGAAGCGGGTCTTGAAGTTCCGTTCGAGGACCACATAGCCCAGGCCGATCAGGTATGCGAAGGCCGCGTCCTCTCCGGCGCTGCCGCGCCTGTGAGCGAGAACTCCGGGCCCGCGGTTCAAGCGCGGACCCGTTTCCACCTCGTGCCCTTGACCGTGTCTTCGAGGACCACGCCCTTGGCCACGAGGGCCTGACGCGCGGTATCAGCCGCGGCGAAGTCGCGACGCTTGCGCGCATCTTGACGGGCGTCGAACAAGACCTGCTCTTCCTCGGACAGGCCGTCGTCGTTGGGCGGTTCAAAGCAGGCGAAGACGCGGTCCATCTGCTTCAGAGCGTCGAGGAGAACCTTGGCGCCAGCCACGCCCAAAGCGCCACGATCTGCGAGTGTATTGCCTTCGCTGACCAGGCCATGAACGGCGGCCAGAGCCTCCGGCGCATTGAGGTCATTGGCGAGTGCTGCTTCAAACGTCGCGAGAGCCAACTCGGCTGCCTTGCTGACTTCCTCGCGCACCGGGACGCCGTCACCACCGGTCTCGTCAGCCATGCGCTTCCAGAAGGTGTGAACGCGCGCGAGCGCCGTCTCCACCTGCGCCAGACCCTCCCAGGTGAAGTTGAAGGCCTTGCGGTAGTGCGACTGGGTCAGCATGTAGCGGATCTGGCCCGACTTGAAACCCTTGGCGAGCAGATCGGCGATGTTGTAGACGTTGCCCTTGCTCTTCGACATCGTCTCGTTCTCGACGAGCAGATGATCGACATGCATCCAATGCCTGGCAAAGGTCTTGCCAGTGGCCGCTTCGCTCTGCGCGATCTCGTTCTCGTGATGCGGAAAGATCAAATCGATGCCGCCGCAGTGAATGTCGAAAGTCTCGCCGAGATACTTCATGCTCATGGCCGAGCACTCGATGTGCCAACCCGGCCGTCCGCGACCAAACGACGCGTCCCACTGAGCCCACGACGGCTCATCGCCCTTGAGCTTCCACAGGACGAAGTCGCGAGCGTCTTCTTTTTCGTATTTGTCGGTGTCGACGCGGGCGCCCGTCTTGATGCCGGCGACGTCGAGGCGCGACAGACCACCGTAGGCCGGAAACGAAGCGATACGGAAATAGACGCTGCCGTCAACGGTGTAGGTGTGGCCGTTCGCCATCAGACGTTCGATCAGCGAGACCATCTCAGGGACGTGCTCCGTCGCCTTGGGCAGAACCTCGGGAATCTCCATGCGGAGCGTAGCGAGGTCTTCCAGATACGCCTTGGTCGGGCCCTCCGTGAAGGCTTCGATGTTGGTGTTCTGGGCCGACGCGAGCTGGATGATGCGATCGTCCACGTCGGTGATGTTCATGACTTCCATCACGGGCACGCCGAGATACTTCAGCGTGCGACGCAGCATGTCGGTGGCCACGAAGGTGCGGAAGTTCCCGATGTGGGCGCGGCTGTAGACCGTGGGTCCGCAGACATACATCCGGATCGGCTGACCTTCTTGAGGAATGACCTCTTCGAGCTGGCCGCTCAGGGTGTTGTGAAGCTTGAGTCGAGTCATAGGGCTTTGAGGATCACCACGGTTCGGTCGTCGCTGAAAGGCACTCCGGACGCAAACTCAGACAGGGACGCGTCGAGGCTTTTCAGGATCTGGCCCGCGGTTTCCCCGCGATTCGCCCGCATGCAGGCCATTACGCCTTCGGGTCCGTACTCTGCTTCCGAGTTCGACTGGGCTTCACTGACGCCGTCTGAGTAGATCGCGAGAACGTCCCCCGGCTGCAGGACAACCTCGCCCTGCTCGAAGGTCGTGCCGGGAAGCAGGCCCAGCACCGAGCCGCCGATACGCAGGTCGATGGCTTGATCGCCGCGGACGATGGCGGGCGGCAGATGACCTGCGTTCACGTAGATCATGTGCTTAGTCGTCGGATCGAGCTCCGCGTAGAAACAGGTCGCGTAGCGATGCGACTTGTTCGCGTTACGGATCAGCTCGGAGATGCGCGCGAGGAGGAACACGGGCGAAAGTCCTCCAGCGAGAGACCGAAACGCGGCGTGGGCGAAGGCCATGATCAGACTGGCCGGAGTTCCCTTGCCCGATACGTCGGCGAGGATGATGGCGAAGCGCCCATCGGCCAGCGGGATCACGTCGAACAGATCACCGCCGACGCTGAAGCAGGCTTCGCTTGAAGCGGCGACCTCGAAGCCGGGAATTGCAGGAAGAACCGTGGGCAGCAGGCTCTTCTGAATCTCGCGCGCGACTTGAAGCTCGGAATCGGCGCGCGCCTTCTCGATGCGCATTTCCTGCGCGCGGGCGCCGGTGAGGGCGGCGAGCGCCTGGCGGCCGACGGCGTGAACGAGGTTGCGCTCGTCTTCCCCAAACTCACCGGAGAGACGCTTAGAGAACAGGATCGCGCCTTTCTCATCGCCGGAGGCGAAACGGAAGATGAAGTCGAGGCGAAGGACCTTGAGGGCGGCATCGGGCGTTTCGGTGGAGTTGCCTTCGCCTTCCATAGAGGCCCACGGCACGCCTTCGAGTGACGTGACGTTCTTGACGCCGCGCGAAGCCAGCACCCGCACCTTTCCCTCGGGCGTGGAACTCAAGAACGCCGCACGAAGAATGGTGAGATGGCCCATCAGGGAGGCCAGCGCGATGGACGCCACGCGCGCGGGATCGAAGTTAGTCGAAAACTCGCGGCCCAGATCGACCAGCGTCCTCAGCTGAAACTCGGCGGAGGCGAGCTTGTCTTTCTCAGTGGGAGGCTTGAGCGGAAGTCGCTTCACGATCCGGCAGACGTTCTTGTCTTCAACGCGCTCGCGCACCACCGAATCCACAATCCGCTGGACGAGGGTCAGGCCGAGGCCACCCCGGGCGCCCTTCTTGGCCAGCTCTTTGACGTCGGCGAGCGCCGGCAGCACACGGGGCTCGAACGGACGGCCGGAGTCGACGACCTCCGCCGAGAGGTAGTCGCCTTCCACTGCGATGGTGATGTCGACCTGGCCTTGAGCCTCGCCGGCGTACGCGTGCTCGATCGAGTTCGCGGCGCACTCCTCCACCGCGAGCGCCCACTGCTCGCTCTCCACATCGCTAAACGTCTCGGCGAAAGCAGCCTCTTTGGCGCGTTCATGGACGACGGAGAGGTGCTTTGCGTCGCTCGGCACCGCGAGGTGGAGCCGGACGGAGGCTTCAGCTTTCACGCCTGGGCAAAACTCGAGATGGCTTCCTCTTCGGTTTTGAAGATCCTGAAGAGATGAGGAAGGCCGACCATCTCGAAGATGGCCGCGACCGATTCGGACAACTCGCAGATGCGTAGATCGCCGCCGTTCTCTCGGATTTCCTCGATGCTTCCCACCAGGGCGCCCAGGCCCGCGCTTGCGACATAGGCGAGTTCGCGCGCGTTCATCACGACCTTGAACTGACCGCGATCCAGCACACCGCGTAGGGCGGTATCGAAGGCTTCCACGGTGTGCGCGTTGATGAAGCCGATCGGCGCGAGGACGGCGACATCGCCATTCCGGGTTTCGACGGTGAGTTCCTGTTTCAAGTGCGGGCTTCCCTTGTCTGCTGTTTGCAGAAGTTGTTTCCCTAAGGCTATCCCGATTGGGCGGATGCCGAGAACGTCAGGCGCTCAAGCGTTTGAATCGCGAAACACCATCGCTCGGTGCACGTCGTCCTCGATCTGGAGCTTCAGATCGCCAACCGAATCGAAGCTCGCTTCATCACGAAGACGCGCGAGGAAGACCAGCCGGACAAAGCAGCCATAGAGATCGCCGTCGAATCCGGGGAAGTGGGCCTCCAGACGCAGGTCCGCTGCGTCCTTGAAGGTTGGACGCACGCCGAGGCTGACGGCCGCGCGCATCGGACGGGTTCCCGCAGACACATCGCGTCCCTTTGGCCCCACCACGATCCCATCCGCCACATAGATGCCACGAGCGAGGGCCGAAACACCTTCGAGATCGATGTTGGCCGTGGGATAGCCGATGGTGCGGCCACGATGATCGCCATGCACCACCTTGCCCTCGATTTCGTAAGGCCGTCCGAGACAACGTTCTGACTCCGACAGATCGCCCCTACCCAACGCCTCGCGGATGCGGGACGAACTGATGGTGCCCCTCGGGTCTTTCAGCGCCTCCACCTCGATGGTCTCAAAACGCGATTCACCGAGCGTGCGCAGCGTCTGGACATTCCCGATACGCGCCGCGCCGAACCGAAAGCCTTCTCCAACTACCACACTGCCTGCCTGGCAGCCGCCTATCAGCGCCCTCTCAACAAACTCGGTCGGAGAGAGCCGGGCGATTCCCTGGTCAAACGACAACTGGCCAAGATCCTCAATCCCAAGGTCCATCAGGGCGCGGCGCCTGGAAGTGATGGTCTGGATTCGAGCGGGAGCGCCCTGGCCCGACACCACGCTCCCCGGGTGAGGATCAAACGTGAGGACCGTCGGAACGAGGTCTGCTTTGCGAGCCGTCTCAACGCAGGTCGTCAGCAGACGGGCGTGGCCGAGGTGCACTCCGTCGAAGTTGCCGATCGCCACCGCACGGCGCCGCGCATCGTGCGCGCGACCAAGCAGGGACTCAATCCGAAGATCCACTCCTACTTCTGGGGGGACGGACTCGGAGAGGGCGACACACTGGCCGCAGGCTCTTGGGGGACACCGGTCAATCCGTAGGTCCGCTCGATGCGCACCTCACCATTCGGACCCGCGGTCTGAATCGCAAAACCGCTGATGGAATTCGTCATGGTGAGGCCTTCGACTGACGACTTCGATGCGAAGCCCTCGGCCACCAACTCGTCGAGCGACGATGGCAGCCGACCGTACGCGAGACGGAACCCGCGGACGCGCGATTCGGCCAGTTCGATTCGCTCGAGGAGACGCGTCTCCCTGGAGGAGTCCACCAGAGGCTGAATAAGCGGGGACAGACCAAAAACAGCGAAGGGCGATGCGAGATTCTTGTAGACGCCAAACACTGCGACCAGCAACGCCACCACCATGAAAGTCTTCGAAACAGCGCCGGCGGCGCCACC
>JBDSLN010000194.1:0-7371 GCA_039916365.1 Vicinamibacteria bacterium | reverse complement strand
TCAAGGGACCGAAGGGCTCGCTCTCTTCGCCGCTTCCTCCCGGCATCACCGCTGAAGTCAAGGGCACCGAGCTCTCCTTCGGCCGCCAGGAAGACAACCGGCAGCAGCGCGCTTTCCACGGCCTGGCCCGGGCACTCGGCAGCAACGCCGTCAAGGGTGTGACCGACGGCTTCACCAAAGAGATGGACATCGTCGGCGTCGGTTACCGCGCTCAGTCCGAAGGCAAGAACAAGATCGTGTTCGCCCTCGGCTACTCGCACCCGGTGGAGTACATCATCCAGGAAGGCGTCACCGTCACGGTCGACAAGCAGACTCACCTCGTGGTGACTGGCATCGACCGCCAAAAGGTGGGCCAGGTTGCCGCCGAGATCCATGACCTCCGTCCACCCGACCCGTACAAGCAAAAGGGTATCCGGTACGTGGGTGAGGTTCTCAAGAAGAAGGCCGGCAAGGCCGGAGCCACGGGCTCCAAGTAAACGGCTCACGCCATTCAGCCTTTTAGAAAACGCCCCTTAGGAAACGCAAATGAATCGAACCAAAGAGGACATCAGGACCAGGATCCATCGCCGGATCCGCAAGCGCATGGCAGGCACCGCAGACAGGCCGCGGCTCGCGGTCTTTCGTTCGCAGTGCCATATCTACGCGCAGGTCATCAACGACGAGACCGGCACTACGGTGTGCACCGCGTCCTCGCTCGACGAAGTCCTCAAGAAGGACATGAAGCGCGGAGCCACGGTGGACGCAGCGAAGGCGGTCGGCAAGCTCATCGCCGATCGCGCGAAAGAGAAGTCGGTGGAGCGCGTGGTGTTTGACCGCGGCGGATTCCTGTACCACGGCCGTATCAAGGCGTTGGCCGACGCCGCTCGCGAGGGAGGCCTCCAGTTCTAGCCATGCGTAAAGGCATCGAAAAGATCGATATTCAAAGCCTCGACCTGAAAGACCAGGTCGTAGGAATCAACCGTGTCACCAAGGTCGTCAAGGGCGGCAAGAACATGTCGTTCGCCGCGCTCGTCGTCGTTGGAGATGGCGCCGGCCATGTCGGTTATGGCAGCGGCAAGGCGCGCGAAGTGCCCTCCGCCATCAAGAAGGGCATTGAAGCCGCGAAGAAGAACGTCATCCGCGTCAACATGACTAAGGAAGGCTTCACGATTCCGCACACGGTGACCGGCCGCTTTGGTTCGGGTGCCGTGCTGCTTAAGCCCGCATCTCCCGGTACGGGCGTCATCGCGGGTGGAGCGGTTCGCGCCGTCATCTCCGCGGTCGGCATTCACAATATCCTCACGAAGAGCCTCGGCAGCTCCACCGCGCACAACGTGGTCAAAGCCACGATCGACGCGCTGCAGCAGTTGAAGGATCCGCATATGGTCGCGCGTCTGCGCGGTCGCGATGTCTCCGAGTTCATGCCTGCCTCGAAGTCCAAAGGCAGAGTGAAGACCGAGACCGCCGCTGCCGTCACGCCGGCGCCGGTGCCCGCGGCCCCGGTCCTGGCTGCCGCGTCCAGCGCTCCGGAAGCCGTCTAAGAACAGTAACGAAAAGCGAGAATTCTCATGGCCGCCAAGAAAACCAGCAAACCCAAAGCGACCGGGACGTTCAAGGTCGAGCTCTACGGCAGTGTGATCGGAGCGACCGACGGTCAGCGCGCGTGCGTGCGCGGCCTTGGCCTGCGCCGCATGCGTCACGTGGTCGAGCGGGAAGACACGCCCGAGAATCGCGGAATGGCCAAGAAGGTCCCGCACCTCGTTCGTTTCGTCTAGCCCACACTCTCAAAGACATCGTCCTCAAGTAGAAACGAAAGAAGATCATGACCCTTCGACAGGCTCAGGGCGACGCCCCGCGACGGAGCTCAGGGACCACCGGTCTCAGCACTCTTAAGCCCAATCCGGGTTCCACCCACAACCGCAAGCGCGTCGGCCGCGGGCCGGGCTCCGGCAACGGCAAGACGTCGGGTCGCGGTGAAAAGGGCCAGAAGAGCCGCAGCGGTTTCGCCCGCAAGCCTGGCTTCGAAGGCGGCCAGATGCCGCTGTATCGTCGCCTGCCGCGTCGTGGCTTCAACAACATTTTCCGAGTCGAGTACGCGGTGGTGAACCTTCAGCAGCTTGAGCTCTTCCGTGCGGGTGCTACCGTCGGTCCGGCCGACTTTGTGACCAAGGGCTTCATCGGCAAGAACGAAACTGAAGGCGTCAAGATCCTCGGAAAGGGCAAGCTCGCGAAAGGCCTGACCGTCAAGGCTCACCGTTTCAGCGCGTCCGCGAAGGAAGCGATCGAGAAGGCCGGCGGCACCGCCGAACTGATCGGAACGAAGCGCGAAGCCACCGACAAGCCAGCGACCAAGGTGCGCAAGCCCAAGGCCGCGGCCACGGCAACCACGGCTGCGGCTCCCAAGCCCGCCGCGCAGGCGTAAGCCTCCAGTTATCTCTTCGAAATCGAGTCACCAGATCAATAGGTCCGAGGCCAGATGAACATATTGCAAAGCCTCCGCAACATCTGGGATGTCCCAGATCTCCGCAGGCGTGTGCTTTTCACGTTGTCGATGCTGTCCGTCTATCGCCTGGGCTCTCACATCCCGACGCCCGGAATCAACTCCAAAGCGCTCGTCGAGTTCTTCGAGCAGAACAAGAGCAACGTCTTCGGCCTCGTAGACATGTTCTCCGGCGGCAACCTCGGCAACTTCACGATCTTCGCGCTCGGCATCATGCCGTACATCTCGGCTTCGATCATCCTGCAGCTCCTCACCGTCGTGTGGCCCTACCTTGAGCGCATCTCCAAGGAAGGCGAGCTCGGGCGCCGCAAGATCACGCAGTACACCCGCTACGGCACCGTGATGCTGGCTCTCGTGCAGTCGTTCGGCATCGCCCTCTGGCTCGAGCGCACCACTCTGACCCAGACGTTCAAGATTGTCGAGACTCCCGGATGGGGTTTCCGGCTCTTCGCGGCGCTTACGATGACGACGGGTACGGCGTTCATCATGTGGCTGGGCGAACAGATCACGGAACGCGGGATCGGCAATGGCATGAGCTTGATCATTTTCGCCGGCATCGTGGTCGGCTTCCCGCGAGCTGTCATCGACACCTTCTCGAAGGTCCAGCGTGGGGAGCTGTCGCTCATCACCGTGATCATCCTGATGGCCCTGATGGTCGTGGTCATTGGAGTGATCGTCTTCGTCGAGCGCGGCCAACGTCGTCTCACCGTCCAATACGCCAAGCGCGTGGTGGGCAACAAGATGATGGGAGGCGCTTCCACCCACCTTCCGCTCCGCGTGAACACCTCGGGTGTCATCCCGGTCATCTTCGCATCTTCGATCATCGCGTTTCCTCAGACGCTGATTCAGATGTTCGCGCCCAACAACGAGTGGATGCGTTCCGTGGCCGAGCAACTCCGCTGGGGCATGCCGCTTTACAACATCCTCTACCTCGTCTTCATCATCTTCTTCTGCTACTTCTACACCGCGATTGTCTTCAATCCGGAAGACGTAGCCGAAAACATGCGCAAGGCCGGCGGTTTCATTCCGGGCATCCGTCCGGGCAAACGCACGGCGGAGTACCTTGACAAGGTTCTGGGTCGAATCACCTTCGGTGGTGCTATCTATCTCGCGATCATCGCGCTGCTGCCCGAGTTCCTGATCACCGGTTTCAAGGTTGCTCCGATTCCGCTCATCGGTCCGTGGCTCGATACGTTCTTCACCAACAACGGGCTGGGCTGGATAACCGAAGGTCTGGGTCTCACGTTCCTCTTCGGCGGTACCTCGCTCCTCATCGTCGTCGGCGTCGCCATGGATACGGTGGCTCAGATCGAGGCACAGCTCGTCATGCGTCACTACGATGGCTTCACCGGTCGAGGCCGGAGGATTCGTGGGCGCCGCTGATGCCAAGCCGAATCGCCCTTTGTGTTTCCTTCTCCTGGGCCCTCCGGGCGCTGGGAAGGGAACTCAGTCGGCGATCATCGCGCGCCGCACCGGCGTCGCCCGCATCTCCACTGGGGAAATGTTGAGAGACGCCATTGCCCGAAACACGCCCCTCGGCAAGCAGGCGGCACCACTCATGGACAACGGGAATCTGGTTCCCGACTCCCTGTTGTTGGCGCTGATCGCCGAGCGCGTCGTCGAACCTGACTGCGAAAAGGGCCTTCTTCTGGATGGCTTCCCGCGTACCGTGATGCAGGCCGAAGCGCTCGATCAGCTAGTCAAAGACCGCGGGATGGAACTTGTTGTGATGAACTTCGATGTTCCGCGCACCGTCCTTTTGCGCCGCCTCTCCGGCCGTCGCTGGTGCCCGAATTGCCAGGCGACTTACCACATCGAAACCTCGCCCTCGAAGAAAGAAGGCGTCTGCGACAACTGCGCCTCGAAGCTGATCCAGCGCGCGGACGATCGCGAGAACGTCGTGGCAAAGCGACTTGAAGCTTACGAAGCGCAGACCGTTCCCGTGATTCAGCATTACGAGAAGCGCGGACCGGTTCATCGAGTCGATGGCTACCGCGACGTCAACGAAGTGTTCGCCGAGATCGAGCAGTATCTCCAGGGAGCGCGCGCGTGACCACGCTCCGCTCCTTCTCCGAAATGGAAACGATGCACCGCGCGTGCAGCATCGTGGTCGAGACGCTGGCGATTCTGGCCGAGCAGACGAAGCCCGGAATCACCACCAAGGATCTCGATCTCATCGCGGCCGACAACCTCAAGAAGCGCGGCGCCAAGTCGGCGTTCCTCGGCTACCACGGCTTCCCCGCGACCCTCTGCGTCTCCGTCAATGACGAAGTCGTCCACGGCATCCCCGGCAAGCGCATCCTCAACGAGGGCGACATCGTCGGCCTCGACTTTGGTGCGATCGTCGACGGCTACTACGGTGACGCGGCCCGCACGGTGGCAGTGGGGAGGATCACGCCTGAAGCGGAGAAGCTGATGGCGGTGACCAAGGAGTCTCTCATGCTCGCGATCGAGACCGCTCATCCGGGCAATCGCCTCGGCGACATCGGCCACGCGGTCGAGAGCCACGCGATCCGCAATGGCTACACCGTCGTGCGCGAACTTTCAGGCCACGGCATCGGCCGCAAACTCCACGAAGATCCCAGCGTTCCGAACTACGGGCCGCCTGGAAAGCGCGAGCGTCTGCAGGCGGGAATGTGCCTGGCCATCGAGCCCATGATCAACGCCGGCAAGGCCGCGACCCGCACACTGTCCGACAATTGGACCGTGGTGACCGAGGACAAGTCGCTTTCTGCGCACTACGAGCTTACAATTGCGGTGACGGAACACGGTCCGTGGGTGTTGTCCGAGCCTTATCCCTTCTCCCAAAGCGTTCGTCATGCTTGAGTTCCAGCCTGTGATGAAGCCAATTGGGGAGCGTATTGAGGTGACAGCCCGGGTCATGGAAGCGTTGCCGTCCTCCCTTTACAGGGTCGAAACCCTCCAAGGGACTGTCCGTCAGGCGACCGCGCACTGCGCCGCCTCAGACGCCCTGCGGGTCAGGCCGGGCGATGTCGTTGTTGTTGAGTTTTCACCGTTTGATCTTTCGCGCGGCCGCATCGTTCGATGCGTGCAGAGCTAGATCAACGAGAGATATTTAGGAAACGGAGTTTCAAGAAGTGAAGGTCCGATCATCGGTCAAAAAAATTTGCGTCAAGTGCCGCGTCATCAAGCGGCAGGGCGTCGTCCGCGTCATCTGCGCGAACACCAAGCATAAGCAGCGGCAGGGGTAGAGAATGGCTCGCATCGCAGGCGTCGATCTTCCTCGAACCAAACGGGTCGAGACAGGTCTCCAGTACATTTACGGCATCGGTCCTCACCGGTCCGGCAAGATCCTCGCTGAGGTAAAGATCGACCCGAACGTTCGGGTGAAGGATCTCTCCGAAGAGGAAGTGAGCCGGATCGCCAAGGCCATCGAAGCACAGGGTGCCGTGGAAGGCGTTTTGCGCAAGCAGGTCTCCCTCGACATCAAGCGCCTGATCGAAATCGGCTCGCACCGCGGCTCCCGGCATCGCCGGAATCTCCCGGTTCGCGGCCAGCGCACCAAGACGAACGCACGCACCCGCAAGGGACCCCGCAAGGGCGCGCGCAGCGTCAAAAAGTGACGCCCCTCAGAACTCTTTAGAAAAAGAAGAACAGCATGGCAGCCCCAACCACGACACCGGCGAAAGCCGAGACCGGCAAGAAGACGCGCAAGGAACGCAAGCATGTGCCCCACGGCACGGTGAGCATCCAGGCGTCCTTCAACAACACCAAGATCACCATCACCGATGCCGCTGGCAACGTGATCGCGTGGTCGAGCTCCGGGAGCCTCGGCTTCAAGGGCTCGCGCAAGGGAACGCCCTTCGCGGCTCAACAGGCGGCAACCACCGCCGCTACCAATGCGAAGGATCACGGACTCAAGTCCGTCGACGTTCGCATCCAAGGGCCGGGCAGCGGTCGCGAGTCCGCGATCCGCGCGTTCACCGCGGTGGGGGTCGAGGTGAAGTCGATCCGCGACATCACGCCCATCCCGCACAACGGCTGCCGTCCCCCCAAGCGCCGCCGCGTCTAAGGCGCCGCCGCGTTTAGTTTCAGAGCATTTAAGGCAAGCACACAGACATGGCTCGATATATTGGACCCACCGGGAAACTCTCCCGCCGCGAAGGGATCAACCTCTTCCTCAAAGGCCGCCGTGATACGTCCGGCAAGGCCGCCATTGAAAAGCGCAACTATCCGCCCGGTCAGCATGGCCGGAATGCCAAGCCCAAGACCCAGGGTTACGGCCTGCAGATGCGCGAAAAGCAGAAGGTCAAGCGCATCTACGGCGTGCTGGAGCGTCAGTTCCGCCGCACATTCGACCGCGCGTCCCAGCAGAAGGGCGTCGTCGGCGAGACGCTCTTGATCTTGCTTGAGCGTCGTCTCGACAGCGCTGTCTTCCGCATGGGCTTTGCGGCATCCCGCGCCCAGTCCCGCCAGCTCGTCGGTCACGGCCATGTGCGCGTGAACGGCAAGAAGGTCGACATCGCTTCGTTCGAGGTCAGCCTCAACGACGTGATCTCGCTCTCCGAGCGCGCTGCCAAACTCCAGTACGTCGCCGATGCGATCGAAGACGCGAAGGGCCGCACCGCCCCGCGCTGGATCGAACTCGATGCGACCGCCCGTTCGGGCAAGGTGAAGGCCATGCCCCAGCGTGACGACGTGAACTTCCCGATTCAGGAACAGCTCATCGTCGAGCTCTACTCCAAGTAATCGCCGGTCGTATCCGGAGGGTCACTCTCGCGAGTGGCCTTCCCAATTTTTGCCGTTTCACCCCTTTACATCCAGCAACCCGCACCGACTTTAAGGAAACATAACCACGATGCTTTGGAAAGGCTTTCAACGCCCCCGTCACCTCGAGATGGACGACGAGGTTTCGAACGACACCTACGGCC